>JANQOH010000265.1 GCA_028289725.1 Alphaproteobacteria bacterium | reverse complement strand
ATTGGCGACCTAACCAAACCGGAGGTGATGGAACGCATGCCGACGACGATCGTCAGCCTGCCCGAAGCCACCGGCCTCACCACCGGCGGCCGGCGCGTGATGGCGGCGTACGGTCTCGAAGACGCGGGCTACGAATTCATTGCCGCCGCACCCGCTGACTGGCTGGGCACCTTCCGCAACGCGGTTGAGGCGGAGGAATGGGTCGTGCTGCCCCTGTGGCAGCCGCAATGGATCAACGCCGCCTACGACCTCCGGAAACTCGCCGAGCCGCAAAACGCTTATGGCGATGCCGACACCGCCTGGCTGATCGGCCACGCCTCGCTGCGCGACAAGGTCGACGAAAACACGCTATCGATCCTGCAGAACATGCGCATTCCCGTGGACGCCGTAACCGCGATGGACCGCCTCGTCAACGTCGACGGCCTCTCCCCCCGCGACGCCGCCCGCCAATGGATGGCGGACAATGCCGAGGCGGTGGCGGCCTGGGGCGCGGGAGGTGAGTAGGTCGCTCTAAAATGGCGCATCATTTGGATCGCACGACAGCAATCCAAAATGTGATCATCGCACCCGCGCTGCGGACAGTATGCGGGTGATGGTGCAGTTTATAGTTTGGATGCATCTCAGCGCGAAAAATTGATCACAGAACACAGACAGAATTCAGCGCTCCGTGCTTACGTGTCTTAATCAATGTACATTTAGCGGTTGGTCAAAATCTCTTAGGTATTCTTGATCAAGGATATTATTCTTTTTACTTGCCACCCCCTGCCTCTTTTATCCCTCTGTATTTCACCAAAAAAGGATGCGCCAATCTTAAGCTGACCTCTCTCCGCCGTCGGAAACAACGAATAGTGAAAGAATGCATCCTCTGCGCCGCCGTCTAACCGAACAAACCCATATCTCCGATCATCGAATGTACGAATTATCTTGCATTCGGCAGTCTCAACACTGGATGGATCCGTCTCAATATCGTGAATCTTTGATACGTACATACCCTTCGTACTTCGATCGACATCACAAAGAATGTCGTCTCCATCGCTAAGCTGCTCAATACCACATTCATGCAATTTCTCTGAGTTCAAGTAAACTTGCCCCTCAACATCTTCTATGTCGACGAAACCGTATCCTCTTTCCAAATCGAACCAATCAACAGTACCAATTACTGCCTCCGCGACAACGCCACTGTCTTCAAGTCCACCAGAAACTCCAAAATCCTCACTGTCACTTTCAACTTTGTGCCCACCGAAACGTCCTAACTTGTCCGTCAGCTCAGATTGGCACTGGTATTGGATCCCTTCCACGTTGATAGACATGTGAAATTTATCTTCACTGATCAGATACTCGTAGAATTCTTGTCTTACGCTATCCATCTTCTCCTGGAATGGAATATCCGATGAATATGTCGACCTAATTTTTTCCACAACTTCTGGATTCAGAATTGGCGTTGTCAAAGCCATTTGCTCAAAGAAAATTTTGTCGTGGGTTGCAAGGCGTAGGTGAGCCCCGCCGCTGTATGTAATGGACAGTTTCTGCCCAGCAGACAAATCGCGCACGGACGCGTCGTATGGTTCGACAAGATTCGCTTCAATTAGCGCGATAAGGTTTCGATCGACCGACGCTTCAGAGCATCCCAATGCGTCAAAATAACCAAATATCGACTGCACATCGAGGTGGCGCTCGTCTATAGTTTTGCTGCCTCTCCGCGTCGAATCCAGCAATGTGAGGATTCTCAGATTCAGCAAAGGAGAGTGCTGTATCTCCGTGTCTATCTGAAATATTGGGAATATCTCATGATTATCAGACTTCCTGAATGCGTCGTAGTCTCCTTTGAGAAGTGCATTCATGAACTTCGTCATATTAGGTGTAATTTTTGCCCCTGTAATGTAAGAATTCAGAAGCGACTCAATATTTAAGACGGACGATGTAATAACCCTCTTTGATAACGCTAAAGTTCTTCTTATATTGTAATTGCTTAACTCGCCAACCGTTTTAGCAGTGTAATCGAAATCCACAAAAATACTTTCTAATACACTTGCAAATTTATTTAGGTTTTCAATAGAAACCTTTATTCCACGGCCTGCAAAATAGTTTCGCCGCTCTTCCTCACTAGTGTCGTCGGTTAATCGTTGCTTCAAAAAATCGATCCGCTTCCTGAAAACTTCTCTTGGCGCGGGTGTTGGCAAGAAAAAGGAACGCGACTGATAAATTGCAAAAATATCTGTTTTTGAGAAAGACCAAGCCGATTTGTCGGTAACTGGAAAAATCAAGATACAGTGATTTGCATATCGCCTTAAAGATTGTGCGAATTGAAATACGTTCTTTTTGAATTGGGTTGTAAATTCATCGGTGTTGTCAATTAATATTATCGGTAGCTTTTTCCTATTTGAAACAATGTCGTCAAGAATGCGCTTGAGATACCCCTCACGATCCGACTCGACTTTGTCCTCAAGAAATCGGCCAAATTTTTCTCTAAAGGCCTGCTTGTCACGTTCGTAGAGATGTGCATCTACGCCTTTGGAACGTCGAATGTATTCCAAATGATACAATCCAAGGAGCTGGTCCCAAGACGGTGAACCGTCCGCATAGGTTTTCGCTTCAAATGACTCGATCAAGGCGTCCGTTAGCCAATTTAGCGCGGTATCTTCTCTACCAGACGAATCCAGACAGTTGATTCGGGAGACCACACATCGACGCCGCAGCGTCGGGGACAGAGTTTTGCGGAAGAAGCGTTCCAGAAAAGTAGACTTGCCTGCTCCTGTCGGACCTACAACAAAAATAGTCTCCCCTGCTTCAGTTTGTTTGGCGTCGGTCTCGACCGTCGATTCAATTAAGTTGGCAAGCTCAGTGTCTATATCCTTATCTTTTGGGGATAGATTTCCGAGAACATTTGCTGTTATTTTTTCCAGTGCAAAGTCAGCAATTCGGCTCTCTCGGGTTTCGACAAAGCACTCTATCAGCAGATCTTCGTCTTTTTCTCCTGTTAGACGATCAAAAAAACTTGAGAATACGGAATCAAGATCAAAAGCAAGTTTACTTTTCTGAACAACCTTTATTTTTTCTTCGGGCAATGGAGCCGTTGGTGCATGTGTCAGTATGAGCCGGCTTTGATGGATCTGATCAAAAATCGTGTTGTATATTTTCTTTCCAAATTGCTTTTTCGATATTAGGTCATAAAATTTTGAGAAATCTCGTAGGATGGCTTCGAAGCTCGGAAAGACAACCGCTTCCTTCGTCTTAAAATTCAGACCTGGGATGAACGTCTTGAAAATTATCCACGTGATCCCGTCCGTTAGAACAGCAACCTGCAAGCCGTTTGGCGTGGCATAATTTGCAGCCTGATCAATTCCGGCGGTGGCGTCCGAAAGAGCTGGCCCCGCAATTTTCAATTCTCTTAGTCGGTCTTTTTCGCTTGTGCCAACGCTAATCGATCCTTTTCGTTTGGCTTCAATCAATAATGCTGCCTTGTTGTCATTCGAGAGTATGAAATCTGAGTAGCCATTTTCATGTTTGGTTTCCGCGCTTATGTCGGATTGGAACCATCCGAGACTTTCCGTTAGCAATCGCAAGATAATTTGGATCTTGGTATCTTCCTCGGTTCGTATGCCATCTAGGTTCGCCTGCGCGTCTTTTACTATCGATTGCGCTTTCTCGAACGCCTCATCGACATGCGACATCGAACAACCCTTCTGAAGGTATTCAGGGTCGATTATGAACGACCCTTTGGAAGCTCACGATAAGACTATAAGTGTGATACTACCTATGAGACGTTGGCAACGTCATTTTTGACTTGATGATCAAGCTACCTGGCGTGGGCAGTGTGCAGATTTTCATTACTTTGTTCTCGCGGCCAAATTCGCGCCGCGGCCTGCCGCCGCCCGTTACCAGAGTGCGTTTTTTAGTTCGTTGTTGCGGGTGGCGTAGCGGAGGATCATGGTGGGGAGCGCGTTGATGCCGTAGACGTGGTTGGTGTTTTCGGCGGCTTCGGCGACGCGGAGGGTCCCGGCGTCGTTGACGCGGCAGTTCGGGTCGTGGCGTTCGAATTGTGCGAAGTCGCGTTTTCGCCCGCCGGTTATTCGCCCCTCTCCGCCTCGATCTTCTCGCGCGCGAGGGCGGCGATGCCGTTGTAGAGGTCGAAGACGTCCACGGTTTCGCCGCGTTCGAGGCGTTTGGATATCATGGTGAGGGGGAACAGGATGACGCTGGTGTCTTGGTATTGGATGGCGGGGTCGCGGCCGTATTCGTCTTCGGCGATGATCCAGTGGAAACCCATTTGTTGCACGAACACGTCGCCGAGCACGACGCCGAGGCATTGCTGCTCGTAGGTCTGCAGGGGCTCGAACACTTTGGCGTCCAGCAGCGCGCGCAGGGTGCCGAGCTTGCCGGGCGCGGTCTCGAACTTCTTAAGATTGTCCGCGTCGAGATAGCGCGTCACGACGGCGCGTTGGTCGTCAAGCCGTTTCAGGTCGTCGTCGGTCGGGATCGAAAGGGTTTGGTCCGCCATCGCCTATCACCGGGATGTTTGCTCCCCAGTGAATATGCGCGGTCTTCGCCGCGAGGCGAGTGATGGCGGCTCTATTGGCGGCGGCGTGCCCTTTCTTCAGCGGTTTTTCCTGTATCCCTGGACGCTGGCTCGGGAGCCGGCGTGACGGGCGGGAAGACAAGTTGCGCTCCGGTGCCGTACTCGCTCAATCGTCATCCCGGACTTGATCCGGGATCCCGTTGCGGCGGCGACCACGCGTCGGAAGCGGCTTCCGGCCCTACACACCGTAGACCGACGGGATGTCCCAGACCTCGGCAAAGCGGCCGCCGACGACGCGCCACACGACCACCACCTCGGTTTCGATCGGGGTGCCCTGCAGCGTCATGTGGTTCCGGTTGTGCATGACGATCAGTTCGTTGCCGACCGGCGTTACCGTAATCAGTTCGACATGGAACGTTCCTTCGGTCAGCGCGACCATCTTGCCGAGGAATGTCTGCATGCCGCTCACGCCCACATAGTCGCCGGCAAGATCGGGCAGCTTCGGATTGAAGAAATGAAAAACGAAGTCGTCCGTGAAAAGGTCGGCGGCGTTTTCGAGGTTCGCCATATCCAACCGCTTCAGAAGCGCGATATTCGGGTGCGCGTCGGCCATGACGGTGTCATCGGACGTGACGATGGGATCAGCACTTTGCATCGGATGGTCCTCCGAAAAGCTATCGCGCCACGGTATGGGCCCGATCCGCGCCGCGCCACGATCTGGATCAATCGCGCGGCGAGACCGCGGGCCTGCGGCGCGGTGTGGAACGGTCGCGTGCGGGGCCGCGCTGTGTTTAGAATGCCCGTCGCCATCCCTTACGAGACGCCACGCCATGATCCGCGCGTTGACCTCAACCGACCGCGCCGACGCGCTCCACGTCATTAATGTGGCGGCGCGCTGGTATCGTGATTTTCTCGACGAAACGGAAATGCACGACCCGGAGATGACGGCGGCGGACTGGGACCGGGAAGCGGAACGGATGACATGGTACGGCGCGTTTGATGCCGGAACCCTCATCGGCGTCGCGGGGCTCGAACCGATCAAGGACGTCGTGCTGCTGCGCCATGCCTACATCTTGCCCGAATGGCAGCGCCGGGGCACCGGCAGCGAACTGACCCAGGCGATGGAATCCGCGGTCACGCCGGGCGTGCGCATTTTGGTCGGCACCTATCGCGCCAACTACAAGGCGCGCGGCGCGCTCGAAAAGCTTGGCTATCGCGCATGCGCCGACAGCGAGACCGAACTGCGCACCTATTACAGCATCCCGGAAGACCGCCTGCGCGCATCCTTGGTCTACGAGAAACGGCGCGCCTAGGTGTGCGGGTGACGCGGCATCGATTTAATTGTCAATCGGGAGCCGCAGCGCTTCGCGGCTGATAACCGAATGTGTCGTCAACTGAGGTCCGCGTCCCTATGACCGACAGCATCTTCCCTTATTTGCCGAAAGAACTCATCGCGCAAGCGCTTCAGGCCTCTCCGGGGAACGAGATCGAATCGGGAAAATTCGACAGTCCTGAATCTTCGGCGGCGCTGGCCGTCAATACTTTCGGCTTCTTCCTTGAGCGTCCGGCCGACCTGCCACCTTTGTCGGGCACCGAAACAAACGGATGGCCTGCACGCGTGGTGGCGATCGAAAAATGCGTTCGGTTTCCCTGGCGGGGTGGCAAACATCCGTGGCTCGACGCTTATGCCGAAACCGGGACGCACATGATCGGAATTGAGAGCAAACGTTACGAGCCCTTTCGCGGCCCCTCCAATAAGACATTCTCCGACGCCTACCGGAGACGCGTTTGGGGCGAGCATATGGGCCCATTCGAGAAACTCCGGGACCAACTGGCCAAACGGAAGGTCGAGTTCCATCATCTCGACGCCGTACAACTCGTGAAGCACGCATTCGGGCTGCGGACCCACGCAAGCAAGAATAGCAAACAGGCGATACTCCTATACCTCTATGCGGAGCCATCCTCCTGGCCGAACGGAAAAATTATTCCCGAAGTCAGAATTCAAAAACATCGAGAGGAAGTGGCGCTATTTGGCGAGTTCGTGAGACATGCGGAGGTCGACTACAAACATTTGACATACAAACAACTCCTTTCGACTCTGGAGGAATCGGAGAATGAAGAAGTACGCCGACACGCGCAGAATATCTCAGAGCGGTTTCACCCCCTCTAGATGTCAACTTTCATGTCATTATGCTCTTCGATACTGACGAAAAGCGAAGGGGCGTAGCTATGATCAATGCCTTTGAAAACCCCCTCGCCCTCGACGGGTTTGAGTTTGTCGAATTTGCCTCGCCCGAGGCCGGCGTGCTGGAAAACGTGTTCGCTACGCTCGGCTTCAGCGAAGTCGCGCGGCATCGGTCGAAGGACGTATCGCTCTATCGGCAAGGCGGGATCAATTTCATCATCAATCGCGAACCAAAAAGTCTCGCGGCCTATTTCGCGGAAGAGCATGGGCCGTCGGCGTGCGGGCTCGCGTTTCGGGTGCGCGATGCGCATAAGGCCTATGCCCGCGTGATTGAATTGGGCGCACAACCGATCGACATTCCGACCGGGCCGATGGAGCTCAAGTTACCGGCGGTCAAGGGCATCGGCGGCGCGCCGATCTATTTGATCGACCGCTATGACGAGGGTTCGTCGATCTACGACATCGATTTCCGGTTTCACGACGGTGCGGACCAACATCCGGCGGGCTGTGGCTTCCACACGATCGATCACCTCACGCACAATGTGTATCGCGGGCGCATGGCCTATTGGGCCGACTATTACGAGAAGCTGTTTGGTTTTCGCGAACTGCGCGATTTCGACATTAAGGGCGAATATACCGGGCTTAAGTCGCGCGCCATGTGTGCACCCGACGGCAAGATCCGCATTCCCTTGAACGAGGAAGCCTCAGCCGGCACCGGGCAGATCGAGGAATTCCTGATGCAGTTCAACGGCGAAGGGATTCAGCATATCGCGTTGCGCTGCGACGATCTGGTGGCGTGTCTCGACAAACTGAAAGTGAATGACGTTCCTCTGATGACGCCGCCGCCGGGCACCTATTACGATATGCTCGACGAACGCCTGCCCGGCCACGGCCAACCGGTGAACGACTTGCGCACGCGGGGCATCTTGCTCGATGGCACGACCGATGGCGGGTCCCCGCGCCTGTTACTCCAAATCTTCTCCGACACGCTCCTCGGCCCGGTCTTCTTCGAGTTCATCGAGCGCAAGGGCGATGAAGGCTTCGGCGAAGGCAACTTTAAAGCCCTGTTCGACTCGATCGAACGCGACCAGGTCGCCCGCGGCGTGGTCGGCGCGAAGTAAGACATTGCGGTCGAAATTTCCGGTTGTGTCCGGACAAAGCCTGGCGTAGCGTTTCTTGGCGCGGAGGTTCCGCGCGGGGGGAATATAAGGCGCGGTTGGGTTGAGCCGCGCCGCAGGGGAAAGCGATCCAGGTCTGCCTGCCGGATCAGCGAGAGAAACCAACGATAGGCACCCCATCGAAGACGTAACTGGCGCGGCGGTTCTGTAGCCGCGGCTCGAACGACGTGGCGCGACCGCCACCTTGTTTGTGGGTGTGTCCTGCCATGTCGCAGTCATCCATAGCGGAATCGCACGTGCGATTGCCGCACCTTTCGAATGGGAGGATATCGTGAAACCAAGTTCAAATTGTACGAAGCTAAAGATCGCCGCGACCGTGGCCGTCGCAAGCATCGCAACCGTCTCATTTGGCTCGGTTGCCTTCGGCGCCGCGTGCTCCGGTTATGATGTGCTGGTCGCACAAACCGCTGAGATGACCGAACTCGGCAATGGCCATTCGATCCTGACCGTTCGCCAGCAAAGCGTCGTGATCACCGACGACCCAAACAACATCTATAATCTGACCACGGGCGAATGTGCGGGCTCGATTCTGTTTCTGCCGGACGGCACAACGGACGCCAGCGGCCATTGTGCGCGCAAGGATCAAGATGGTGACACGTACTCGCTGACTTGGGCCCAAGAGCCCGGTAAACCCAACGGCATCTGGGCGTCGTTGGGCGGCACCGGGAAGTTTGAGGGGCGCAGCGCTAATGGCACGTTTACGCCACAGGTAGAAGATGGCACGATGAGCGCATCTACATGGCAAGGTGAATGCAATTAACAGTCAAAATGATATCTAAGTGAATTTTGGGCCGCTTCTGAAATAGCGGCCCAATTTTTATTGCAGCCGATTGTGCACCTTCGACAGTTCTGATGGGCGAAAAACACCTAAGGAAGGAGGAGCGGGTAGTCGCACCATTTTTTATGCGGCGCACAGCATCGATTGGAGGCGCACTGGCTCTCGATGGGCAAGCGGCACGGCGTGTTCAAGATCGCGCCACGCGTCGAATCAACTGGTCGCTTTCGACGCCTTACGGTCGGCTTCCGCGATGTCTTTTACTTCGTCCGTGTAGGTCGACTTGGTCCGGCCAATATGGGTTTGGAGAATAGCCAAGGCCCTTTCCAAATCGTGTGCTTCGATCGCCCCCAAGATTTCGTGATGCTCAGCGAACGACTTCCGGGTGTGCAGCGGCTTGCTTGCAAGGTGCGTGCGCAACGCCGCGATCTTGCCGCTGAACATGCGATACGCATCCCGCAAGTACTCATTGCCGCAGTGATCGAAAAAGGCCTGGTGAAAGGCCGTGTCGGCGGCAAGGTATGCGCGTTCGTCGCTGGCTGCCTTCGCGACATCCATAGTCTCTACGGCATCGGCAATCGCGCCGAGGAGGTTTTCAGGATTGCGCGATAAGGCGTAATCCAGAGCGGCGTATTCGAGTGTTTCGCGTAGCTCGCAAATTTGCGTCACCTCACCCGCGCTTAGGCTGAACACGAAGGCGCCCTTCTGCGGCACGATGGTGACCAAGCCCTCCATGCGCAGCTGGGCTAGCGCCTCGCGCACAGGCGTTTTCGAAACGCCCAAATCTTCGGCCAAAGCGCGCTCATAGAGTGGCTGGCCGAGCGCGATATCGCCGTCGACGATGCTTTTCCGCAAATGCCGGAGAACCGTGGCGGTCAGGGATTCCGGGCGCGCGATGACGGGCATTAGTCGATTTCTCCCACGAAACCGGTGCAAACAACAAACGCTTGGAATTCTCTAATATCTGAGATATCAGATATCTCTCAAGAATGTAAGTTCAATCCGAATGCGTCTTTCAAGGGGGCGGCGGGCTCCAATGAGCACTCCGATATGGGTCCCGAGCGGGCACAACGCGCATGGTTGACCGAACCAAGCCGGATCAGCCTCTCGTGGTGATCACCGATTACGACTATGGCGACGTCGATGTGGAGCGCGCGATCCTAGAGAACGCTGGGGCCAAGGTCGTGGCGCTTCAAGCCAAAAGTGAGGATGACCTGCTCGACGTCGCGCCGAATTGCACCGCGATGATGAACCAGTATGCGCGCGTTGGTGCGCAAACCATCGCACGAATGGAGCGGTGCCGCGTGATCGCGCGCTACGGCGTCGGTGTCGATATCGTGGATGTCGAGGCCGCGAGCGCCAAGGGCATCATGGTCACGAACGTCCGCGACTATTGCACCGACGAAGTCGCCGACCACGCGATTGCACTGTGGTTGGCGCTGACTCGAAAACTCGACGCCTACAATCGTGCAACCCATGACGGCGTGTGGCGCTGGCAATCCGGCGCGCCGATATACCGCATTCGCGGGCGGACCATGGGCATCGTGTCATTCGGCACCATCGGCCAGGCCATTGCCGAGCGCGCGAAAGCCTTTGGCGTGCGATTGTTCGTATACGACCCTTTTTTGTCGGACGCCGCGATCGCGGCGCATGGCGCTGAGAAAGTCGACCGCGACACGGTCATCACGCAGTCGGACTATTTGATGATGCAGGTGCCGATGGCGCCCGACACCAAGCACTTCTTGTCCGAAGACGAGTTTAATCGCATGCGCCCACACGCTGTCGTGATCAACACCGGGCGCGGCCCGACGATCGACAACCAGGCTCTGTACCGGGCGTTGCGCGACGGACGTATCGCCGGCGCCGGCCTCGATGACCCGGAAGAAGAGCCGGCCAAACGCCGGGCTTGGGCCCCCGCCGACAACCCGCTGTTCAGCCTGCCCAACGTCATAGTTACACCACACGCCGCCTACTATTCCGAGGAATCGATTCAGCTCGCGCGCCAAGGGGCGGCTTCCGAAGTCGCGCGCGTTTTGCGCGGCGAAGCGCCGGCCAATCTAGTCAATGCCGATCAGCTCGCGGCGCGGCCCACCGGTTAGAGACCGGACCGCGCCTGCGTTATCAGACCCAAGGAGATCAATATGCTCAAAGTCTTCAATGAATTCGAACGCGATGCCGAATTGCTCAAAGGATTCGACGCCGTTGTTTCTTGCTATAGCGCCTCGTGTGTGTTCGCCGACGTGCAGTACCGTCAAGGCGTCATGGACTCAGCAATCAAGCCGCCGTTCAAGGCCAAAACCGTTGGCCAAGCCATCACCGTGCAACTATCCCAAGGCGATTTGGTCGACCCGCTCAAAGCCTTGGAAA
>JANQOH010000264.1 GCA_028289725.1 Alphaproteobacteria bacterium | reverse complement strand
TGACCGGACTCGACGATCTCAACGTCGATCTCAGGCACCTGACTTATGCGGATCGGCACATAGGTATCGAAATTGCCCTGCTCGAACGCACCATCTTTCAATGTCAACCGTTCGGACAGGATCTGACTCGCCCCCCACAAAGCGGCACCCTTGATTTGGTGTTCGCAATTGCGCGGGTTGATCGCGATGCCCATGTCCATCGCGATGGTGAGCTTTAGGATGTCGACCGCGCCGGTCGCCGGATCCACCTCGACCTCGGCCACGCCCGCCACCCAGGTCGGGCTCTGGCGTTCCTCGGCCGCTGAAACCGCGATGCCCATGCCTTGGTTCGCCGGCATACGCTTGCCGTAACCGGCCTTGCCGGCGGCAACCCGAAGGACGTTGGCGAGCCGCGAAGCCCCACCGACCGTCGCGGACTCATAGGGCACCCAGGCGCCCTCCGCCGCCCACGGCAGTGAGATCCACAAGCGGTCAAGGTAATAGTCGGAGCTTGTGCCCGGCTCGTAACCGCTGTTCGGAATGCCCCGCGTGCTGCCTTCACCTGACAGCAAATCCAGACGCATAGCCAATGGATCGACGCCTAAGCGGTGCGCCACCTCATCGAGGAACGACTCGACCACAAAGTAGTTGTACGAGTTCGACACGGTGCGCAACGCAGACGCCTGCACCGCCCACGTCGTGTCATCGTGGTTGATGGCACGAACGCGGTGTTTCCCGACCGAGTACCAGTGCTCGCTGCCGCCGATCGACCATTGATCGATATCGCGGCCCGAACCGTCGTCGGCATCGAGCTGCAGCCAGTCTGAGCCGTACTCTTCACCGACCGAAAAGCGCGGGCCCATATAGCCGCACACAATGTCGTGGTCCAAAGCGTCGAGCGCGCCGCCCTTCAGCGCCGCCCGCATGGTGTGCAGGGTCGGCGTGCGCGGGAAGCTGGTGGCGAAGTTCGACTCGCGCGTTTGGATCAGTTTGACCGGCCGGCCGACCACGTTGGTGGCATAAGCCGCGGCGAGGATTTCGGCGAAATCCTGCTTGCCGCCAAAACCGCCGCCAAGCAACGCCTGGTGGATCACAACATTGATCTCGCTCGCATCCTTGCCCAGCGTATGGGCCAAAAACGCGGTGAGCGTCATCCGGCCGAATGATGTGCTTTGGTTGCCGGTATAAATGTGCCATGTGCCATCCACTTCGTGTGCGGTGGCATTGAGCGGCTCCATGGTTGCGTGACAAACCATTGCGGACGTGTATTCCGACTCCAAGACTTCGTCCGCGCCGGACAAGGCGCCATCAACATCACCCTGGAGCACCCATGGTGCGCCCTGGTTCGGATCATCGCGCAATTTCCGATACTCGGCGGCCAGATGTTGGTCGTCGAAATCGCCATATGGTCCGGGATCCCACTCAATCTTGAGCGCTTCCGCGGCCTTGACAGCGGCCGGGAATTTCTCAGCGATGGCGAGCACCCAGCCCGTGCACTTGCCGAACGAGTCGTCGACAATCACGGCTTGGATAAAGCCCGGAATCTTGCGCGCCTCGGTATCGTCGACCGAAAGCGCCTTGGCTTTGTAGCGGGCCCGCGGAATGGCCAGCGACGCGTAGACCATGTTCGGCAAAAACGTGTCGATGCCGTACTTGGCTTGGCCGCTCACCTTCTCGGGCAGATCGAGCGCCTCTTTCGATTGTCCGATGATCGTGTAGTCCGCACGATCCTTTTTGGGGATGGCATGGAAATCATCAGGATACGCGAAGGTGCGTTCTATTTTGGCGTTCTGCAGGATCTCGCCATAACTGATCGCACTGCCGGAAACGCCGTCGATCACTTGGCCTTTCTCGGCCCGACAGTTCTCGGCCTTGGCGCCAAGCAGTTCGGCGCCGGCTTCGATCAAAGTGATGCGACCCGCCGCGCCAGCGCGCAGCAAGCGATCGAATTCGGTGGTCACACTGCCGCTGTTTACGGTGTAGGCGAGACCGTAGATCGCGAAATTTTCGGCGCTGGCTTCCGGATAGTCGAGCGTGACCTTGGACCAATCGACCTCTAGTTCTTCCGCGATGATCTGCGCCAACGCGGTACCGATATGCTGCCCCATCTCGGATTTGACGATGTGCATAATCGTCTGGCCGGACGGCAACATGGTGAACCAAATCGATGGCGTGAAGGCCGGTGTGCTGGCAGCCTGCGCCGCGCTTGGTCCGGTCAGCGCCGGGCCAAAACCG
>JANQOH010000251.1 GCA_028289725.1 Alphaproteobacteria bacterium | reverse complement strand
GGCCATGCAAGGCTGGATCTTGAGGATTCAGCCTTTTTGTTTTGCCGATTGGTCACCCAACCTCAATAAGGTGAGCGAAGGGGGGATAGTCGTGCTTGGGGTGACGCTACGGGACGCGATGCGCACCGGCTGGGTGGCCGGCATGATGGTCGCGGTTGTATTCACCAGCGCGCTGGCGGCCGAGGAAGGCGAGGACGACCGAAAGTTTGGCCTATTCACGCGCACGGAAGCCCAGTTTCTGGTGGGCGACCGGTTCAAGCTCGGTTCAAACGCACCCGACACAAACGCCGTCGGGACGATCACGATCAACCACTTCACGAAATTCGAGCCTGGCGACCTGTTCTTCTTCATCGATTTCGCGCGCGAACTCGATGGTGACCGGGAGAACTCGATCTACGGCGAGGTCTATGCCGCATACGACTTGTCGAAACTGATGAGCGACGAGTCCGATCAATGGTCCTGGAACTTGGCGGCGATTGCGGGCGCCAACATTGGCAACACCTCAGGCGCGCTCTTGCCCGGCGTCCGCCTCAATCTCAAGGTTCCCGGATTCGATCTCTTCAGTTTGTATGCCTTGGCCTATGAGACGTTTCGCGATGGGCGCGACCGCGATCTCAAGACCACCTATCAAGGCACGTTCGTGTGGAACATGCCGATCATCAAAGACGGGGATGTGAGGCTGCTCCGATTCAGCGGGTTCCTCGATGTGCGCGGCGGACGCAGCGATCAGCAATCGTTTACTATCATCACCCAACCGCAGCTCCGCCTCGATATCGGCCATTTGCTCTTCGATCAGCCCGGGAAATATCACCTCGGCACGGAGTTCAGCATCATCCGCAACAAATTCAACGTCGAGGGCGTCAACGAGTTCGCGCCGCAACTGCTGTTCGTCGTCCAGCTATGACAACCCGGTAGATTTCCTGAAGAGCGCGTCGATGTGAACATCGGCGCTATCGATCACCGGAAAACCGGGCTCATGTCCGTCATACGCGAGAAACAAGTCGGTTCCGGCGAGGAGAACGGCATCGGCGCCTTGCTCTCTCACGAGCTGACGGCCCACGCGGAAGAACAATTCGCGCTGAGCTTCTGTCGCTTCACCTTTGAGCGCCATACCGACATAGGCGTCGTGGGTCGCCTGTAAGTCATCGCCTTGCGGTGACGCGAACCGGCCCGCCGGCAAACTGCCATAGACGCCGGTTTCCATGACGAGCCGCGTCCCGATCAGCCCGACGCGCTTGAGCTTTTTATCATCGACATATTCGCTGACGGCGGTAACGAGGTTGGCCAGAGGCAGCGGCGAGATCGCCTCGAGTTCCTGGATGCAAAAATGACCGCCGAGCGACGTGACCGCGGCAATCTCCGCGCCGGCTGCTTTCAAGCGCGCAATCAGCGCGGCAAAGATCTCGGCTTGAGCCTTCGCTTGCCCCGTCGTCTGGTTGCGAACCAAATCGGCAATCTGCGCATGGGCGACCGTCAGCTCCAGCTGCTGATCCGCCTCTGCATGGCGGCGCACGAGGCCGCGATAGTAATATTCGGTCGCGGCGGGCCCAATGCCGCCGATCAATCCAAGGTGCATGGTCCGATCCTTCAATAGGCGAGGGTGGGGAAATAATGCTCTAATCGCACGCGGCCGCGCTTGTTAGGTGCGCCCGCGGAGAGAAGGGAATGACTCATGGATTTCGCCATCTGTTTCAAGGGTTCTGCGAAGCCGGACCGCACGCGATATTTGGTTCGCCAGGCGGAAGAGGCCGGTTTCACCTATTGCTGGTTTTACGACAGCCACATCCTATGGCGCGAGAGTTTCATTCCCATGGCCATGTGCATCGAGCACACCAAGACGATGCGGTTTGGGCCGTGCGTCACCAATCCCAACACGCGTGATTGGTCGCTTGCCGCCTCGATGTTCGGCTCTCTGGCGGTTCAATCGGGCGGCCGTTTCGATATCTGTGTTGGGCGCGGCGACAGCGCCGTCCGCGTCATGGGCTTGAAGCCCGCGCCGCTCGCGCGCGTCGCCGAATTCACTCACAAAATCAAAGCCATGGTCCGCGGCGAGGCGGTCACATATGACGATGTGCCGGAGCCTGTCCAGTTCAGTTGGGCCAACGGATACGAGCTGCCGGTTTGGATCGCGGCCTATGGCCCGATGGCGCTCAAATGTGCCGGCGAAAACGGTGATGGCCTGGTCCTGCAGATTGCCGAACCAGGCATTTGCAAATGGTTGGCGGATCAAGCGATCGCGGCCGGCAAGGCGGCGGGCCGTGATATGTCAAATTTCCGCGTCATGTCCGCCGCGCCGGCCATGACCGGCCCAATGGACGATTGCATCGAGCGAACCAAATGGTATCCGGCCATGGTCGGCAATCACGTCGCCGACATTGTCGAAAAATATGGCGCGGACACCGACATGCTGCCGAAATCCTTCACCTCTTACATCGAGAAACGTCGCGGTTACGACTACTCAAAACACGGTCAAAGCGACAACCCGTATCTCGATTTCATCACCGACGACATCGTGCGCGATTTTGCCGTGCTCGGCGACCCGGACGCGCATATCGAAAAATTGAAAGCGCTCGAAGCCGCCGGTGTCACCCAATTCAACATCTACATGGACAACGGCAACGATGAAAAACTCCTTGCCGATTACGCCGAGAAAATAATACCAGCCGTAAACGCTTAGGCGGTGGACTCACAAATTCGTAGTAAACGCCGGACGGCTGCAAGCTTGGCGAATGCATTGAAATTGGCAGCGCGTTTCTCGTATCGCGTTGCAATGCACCGACAGTGCCGAGAGAGGAGATCCGTATATGCTGGAAGGAACGTGCCACTGCGGTGAAGTTCGCTGGACGCTCGAAACATTGCCGGAGTCGGCCACGGCCTGCAATTGCACAATTTGCCGGCGCTACGGCGCTCTCTGGGCCTACGGGTACCTTGGCCATGACATTCAAACGACCGGACAAACAAATCCTTATCTGCGTCGCGATAGCGGCGATATCTATTTTCACTTCTGCGCCATATGCGGGTGTGTCACGCACTATGTTGCAAGGACCGAGGGTGAAGAAGGGCGCTACCGGGCTGCGGTAAATCTACGGATGTCCGACCCTTCACCGATCAGCGATATTCCAGTCCGTCACTTTGACGGGCACGATAGTTTTAAGGAACGTCCGCGTGACGGTCGGTTGGTGAAGGACATGTGGTTTTGAAACTGGAGCCAATTTGCGCATGCCTATAAGGCGCGGTTCGGCGAACCGCCTCCGCGCAGGCAAATGGTTAGGGTAGAGATCTAAGCCGCCGCTGAGAGTGGTGCCGATTACGGTCCCTTGGCGTCCTCAAAATGGCTATCGGACTGGTAGATCGCGTGGTCGCTAATGACCTCGATGATCCGGCAATCGGCGATGCGTCCGCCGGAACACTGCCGGATCATGCGGTCCAGTTCGCCTTTTAGCGCCTGCAGCCGCCCGATCCGCTCTTCGACGGCCAGACGCTGAGCGCGCGCGATGGCATCGACGGCCTCGCAAGGCTGATCCGGTTGGTCGGCCAGGCTGAGGAGGTCGCGAATAGACTCGAGCGAGAATCCGAGGCTTCGCGCGTGGCGAATGAAGGTCAGGCGATCAATGTCGGACCCCATGTACAACCGCTGGTTCCCCGGGGAGCGCCGTGGCGGCGGCAGCAGTCCGATTTGCTCATAATAGCGCACTGTCTGGACCTTGCAGCCGGTCGCCCGCGCGACCTGACCGATGGTGAACGGCTCAGCCATTGGGATTCCCTCTTGAACCTACAGCGACTAGAGACCTTAGGTTTATGCGGATGAAACGACAAGATCCCGTCCGATCAGTTTGTTCATGAGTCATTTCTGTTGCAGCCAGCAGCCGAAATTTGACGGCGTGTCCGACGGATATCGACGGGTCCTGTGGATCGTCATCGGCATCAACCTGACTATGTTTGTGGTCGAGTTGACCGCTGGCGGGCTTGCCGGATCGCAGGCGCTGCAGGCCGACGCCCTGGATTTTCTGGGCGACAGCCTGACCTATGGCCTCAGCCTGTTCGTGATTGGCATGTCGCTCCGCGCCCGCGCCAACGCCGCCCTTTTCAAGGGCGTGACGCTCGGCCTGATGGGCCTGTGGATTTTCGGCTCCACCGCCTATGAAGTGCTCGTGCTCCGAGTACCGGACGCACCGGTCATGGGCGCGATCGGTGCGCTGGCGCTGATAGCCAATCTCATCTGCGTATTTTTGCTCATGCGCTACCGGGACGGGGACGCCAATGTGCGATCGGTGTGGCTGTGCAGCCGAAACGATGCCATCGGGAATGTCGCGGTCATGGGCGCCGGGGCGGCCGTCTTCATGACCGGGACGGCGTGGCCCGACCTGATCGTCGCCGCTCTGATGGCCGCGCTCTTCACATGGTCGGCCCTGCAGATCATTCGCCAAGCGCTCGAAGAACGTCGAGAGTCTGTCCAGACCGTTGCCGCGGAATGACAACACGACGGACATATTCGATGACGATGACCCGCCACTGCGCTTTGGATGCTCTAGCGTGCTCAGCTTACTGACATGCGGGCAAACCCACCTGGCCGATGTGTGCGTTCCCACAGGCGTTCGTGCACGGCGTAGACCACGGTTTGCACGACGGGTTCCAGCAAGCCGATACCGAGCGCGATCGCTAGATCCCCAGTGAGCGCGTAGGCCACGCCAGTTGCAACGCCGATATGAACGGTCCCGTAGGATGCGGTTTTGATTGCTAGCCTCATGGTCGGCCTCGCTCATTTGTCGACGTTGGGCGTGACCTTTCGGTCGGATGATGGAACACCTTTGGCCATCGGCGCGGCACTCGGAGACCCATTCGCTTTAGTCCCTTCGCGCACGCGCCTGGCCGGATCCTTGTGTTGTGGCGTTAGCCGGGGCCGATCGACGACCGCAGCATCCATGCGGCCTTTTCGTGCACTTGCATGCGTTGGGTCAGGAGATCGGCGGTCGGTTCGTCGCCGACTTTGTCCGCGATGGCAAACACCGCGCGCGCGGTCCGGACAACCGTTTCCTGGTCTTTCGCCAATTGCGCAATCATGTGCTCCGCACTCGGCACACCGGTTTCTTCATCGACGCTTGAGAGTGAAGCGAATTGCGCGTAGGAGCCCGGGGCGAAGACATCCAGCGCACGGATCCTTTCGGCGATTTCGTCAACGGCCGTCGCGAGTTCGGTGTATTGCGCTTCGAACATCAAGTGCAGGCTGTTGAACATCGGGCCCGTGACGTTCCAGTGGAAGTTCTGGGTCTTCAAATAAAGCGTGTAGGTGTCCGCCAGCAGTTTCGCCAATCCATCGGCGATCGCTTGCCGGTTTTCTTCGTCAATATCGATGCTCATGGCGTAGGTCATCGTTCCGATCCAGGTTGGGGGAGGTTTGTCGTACGAGGAGAAAGTAGTCATTTGGATAATATTGTAAAATGATATAAATTGTTCTTATAATTCGGAAAATACGAATTATAGAATGGTTCAAGAATGAAAGCACTACCAAGCCTGAAACAACTGGAATATTTGGCCGCGTTGGCGCAAACCCAGCACTTCGGCAAGGCGGCAGAGTTGTGCCATGTCACGCCCTCTACGTTGAGCGCCGGAATTCGCGATCTCGAAATATTGCTCGGCGTGACTTTGGCCGAACGGACGAAACGCGTTGTCCGCATGACGCCAACCGGCCTCGACGTCGCGTCGCGCGCCCGCATTTTGCTGCGCGACGCGGAAGATATCGTGGACCTTTCCGCATCGACGCGCGAACCCTTAACCAGCGACCTTTGGCTCGGCGTGATTCCCACTGTGAGTCCGTTCCTGTTGCCGAAAGTCTTGCCACCGTTACACGAAGCCTATCCGGATCTGCGCCCCTTTTTGCGCGAGGAGCCGACGATCCCAATCCTCGAAGCCTTGCGTGACGGCGAGATCGATAGCGCCCTGATTGCGTTGCCGTTCGAAACTAATGAGCTCTGCGTCCGCGTTCTGATCGAGGACCGGTTCCAATTCGCGTGCCCGCCAGATCATCCTCTCGCCGGGCGTAAATCCGTGAAGCCCCAGGAGCTTATCGAGCAACCCATGATGCTTTTGCAGGAAGAGCATTGCATGCGGGGCCACGCGTTGGAGATTTGCCAACGCCACGGCTCAGCTCTGCGTGTTCAGTTTGAGGCGACCAGTTTGCACACGATGGTGCAGATGGTGGCGGCGGGGCTGGGGGTTACGCTCCTGCCTCAATTGGCGATCGATGCGGACGTTACGACAGGCACCAACATTTGCTTGATACCGCTTTCGGGCAAAGCCGCACGGCAAATCGCGTTGGTCTGGCGTCCTTCCTCGCCCCGCGGCGCGGAATTTGATCTTTTGGCAGACGAAATCATTCGTCACGGCGCAACTAGCTCAGCACACTAGCGCTCATCGGCGTTCGCGTGTCTAGTCTTTGATCCTCCGCGCGAATTCCTCGATCAGTTTTGCGACTTCATCAGTGCGCGTATGGTGCAAAGCGTGGCCCGCACCGGCCATTTCAACCAGTTGCGCATGCGGTAGACGGGCGGCCAATTTTTCCGCGTGGTTCCAGGCCGGCACAATCTCATCCTGCGCGCCGGTGATCAGCAACAAGGGCGTCTCGAGTTCTTCATAGCGCGGACTTTGGCGCTCCAAAAAAGCGCTTAGACTGCGAACATCCTCGGTACTCGCGCGAAAGCTATCGGGACGCAAAGAAAGATCAGCGCCGGTGCGCGTTCGATACCCATCCGTTGGCGCTTCCGGTGCAAAAACATTGCCGATCGCGGAATCGAGGACCAAGCGACCGAGCGGCAAGGACAGGGTCGTCGTGAAAAGACGGCCGAAGATGGGCCAGCCCGATACGTTGACATACCAGTTGACGCCGCCTTGCCAAGGATTGACGGCCCCCGCCAGCAGCACGCCGCCCGACGCGTCTTGCGCATGGTCGAGCAAAAAAGCGAGGACCACGGATCCGCTCCAGGAATGGCCGACCAGGATCGGCTGCTCAACACCGAGCAAATTCAACGCTTCTCGGATTAGCCCGGCCTGCATGGCCGGATCCGGCCAGGGGCCCGTTGGACGTTCGCTATAGCCATAACCAGGGCGATCAAACGCGATCACGCGATGAGATTTCGCAAGCAAGGGCAGCAAACTTGCCTCAAAGTCGCGCAGCGATGTGCTGGCACCATGAAGCAGGACCACCGGCGATCCTTCGCCGGCTTCCACATAATGCAGTCGGACGCCATCAACCGAGAGGAACGCGCCCGTCGGTGGATGAGCCTGTTCGGTCTGCCGCGTGGCCCAAGTGGTATAGGCCGCGAGCATTGCCATAACGACGCCGAGACCCAGGCAAAGCTTGAACAAAATGGACATGATCAGAGTCCCTCGCGTTCAAATTTCGGCCGCCGCAACCCCTATTTCCCCATTGCTACGTTTAAGAGAGGCAATCGGATGCCCACTGATACAATCCGTCGCCTTGGAGAATGCCATGAGTACCACGACTCTTAGCCCGACCGCCGAACCGGCCCAGCTCGCACTTTGCTACAAACATCTGCGCGTGAGCTTGATGTTCATGGGCTCGATCGCGCTTTTGTGCCTCGCACTTTGGCTGATCGGCTTTGATCCGAGTGAGTTGACTGGACGCAGCGCTCGCCTCGCACGCTGGTTCTTCCCTTGGGGGCCGTATTTCCTGTCGGTCGTGTTCGCCGGCCTGACCGTCTATTGGGGCCGCGCCTTGTTCGACCGGCGTCCGCAATTGATCGTCGGCCTGGAGGGGATTCACGACCGCCGAAAGACGAAGGCACTGATCCCGTGGACCGAGATCGAGGATATTCGGGTCCGCACGGTGGCCACCAATACCATCATCGAATTGTTCCTAAAGGATCCCGAGCGCTACATGGGCCAAGGTCTGTCCGCCCCGCTCTTCGCGCTCAATAAGGCCTTCAACTACACGCAGCTCGCCATTGTGACCACGGGGCTGGAAGGCTCCACTGACGACGTGCTCGGCGCCATCGAGTGGCATTGGCATCAATCGCAATAGGCCTGTTTCGGCGATGGTTGAAAGACCTCGGCAGAAACTTTTTTTCTGAATCGCTCTTGAACCTCCAGCAACTGGAAACCCTACATGACGGTGTGCGATCTGATACGCGAAGGACCCGCACAATGTTGATGACACGCCGTTCCTTTATGTCTTTCAGCGTCTGTTCAGCCGTTTTCCCGGCCTTCGCGCCGGTGGCACTATCCGCCGATGAAGTTGAACCTGTGCTCGAAGTCTATAAGACGCCCAATTGCGGGTGCTGCGGTGCTTGGGTCGATCACATGGACGCCGCCGGCTTCGAAGTGCGGGTGAGCGAAATCGATG
>JANQOH010000246.1 GCA_028289725.1 Alphaproteobacteria bacterium | reverse complement strand
ACAAGCCAAAGGGGTGATTCTTTCCGAGAATTTCAATGACACCAACGTGAATTCGGTTATGTCAGCCCGGATCATCTTGTCGGCGGCGAGCTCGCGCTCAACAAGGCCAAAGCGGAAGCGGTGTTCGCCGAGACCATCGCGAAGCCGTTGGGGCTTTCGGTTGAGCGCGCGGCCTATGGCGCACACCTGATTGCCGCGTCGAACATGATCCGCGCGATCAAGGCGGTGTCGAGCGAACGCGGCCGCGACCCGCGTGGCTTCGCCTTGTTCGGCTTCGGCGGCAGCGGCCCGATTTTCGCCGCGCGCATGGCTGACGAGATTGGAATCCGGCGCGTCGTGATCCCGCCGTCACCGGGACTGTTCTCGTCGTTCGGCCTGCTCTACGCCGATGTCGAGCATCACTTTTCGCGCACCTTCAACAAGGTGCTGCGCGCCGCCGGTCCGGCCGACTTGACGCGTGCGTGGAACGCCATTGCCGATGAGGCGCGCGCGCAACTCCGCGCCGACGGTTTCCCCGACGACCGCATCACGCTCAAACGCGCCGCCAACTTGCACTACAAGGGGCAGATCTTCGAACTCACCGTGCCGGCCCCGGACGGCGATTTCGACGACGTTAAAATCGCCGCTCTCGAGGACGCGTTCGGTGAGGAACACTTGCGCACCTACGGTCACCGCGCCGGCCCGGAAGAACCGGTCGAACTGGTGAACATGCAGGTGGTGGCGCGCGGATTGCCTGAAACCCCCCGCGTGCCAGACCGCATCACCCTTGCGCGCACCGACGCGCCAACAGGCGGGGCGCGCCCGGCCTATTTCGGCGATGACGGCTGGCTGGACACCCCGGTCCTGCGCCGCGCCGACATCGGCGCCTCACGCGCGGGGCCCGCTATCATTGAAGAATACGACGCAACCTGCGTCATCCCGCCCGGCTGGACCGCGCGCCTCGATGACTATGGCAATATCCTCATCGACAGAGATGGGTAGTTGCCGGTCCAGAGCGCGCAAGGCAGGCTACTTCAAAACCCTCTGATGCGAAGCTAGAAGCGCAAGGCGATGAAGTTTTTCGACCCGTCGAGTCCAATCGTCAGAGGCATTGTAATCGGCGCCGTTCTTGGGGCTGTTCTTGGTTTTCAAGGCGGTGAGACACCGCAACTGGCTGGCGTGGGGGGCGCGCCTGCCAATCAGATGGTGTATTGGATCGTGCCGGTGTTCGTCATTTTGCCTCCGTTGCTTGCGTTCCTTCAGCGTTCTCGCCTGAGACGTTCGGACCCGACTTGGCTCTCTAAGGCGATGGTTCATGTGAATCTGAATTTCCTTATGGCGTTCTTGCTGATCTTTACTTTCTTAGGTCATGTTTTCGCCCAAGGTTCCGTCTATCCCCGAGATCTGGGACTTGGGACTTTGTTCTTTGGCGCCTTGGGCATGGGCTGGCTGTTGACGGCGTTGATTGACATGCGGTGGGGGATGGCGGCCGTCATCCGAACTTCGCTGTCTCAGCCCGGCGGCACGGGAACGGCGCGGTCATCGTCGCGGTTTCCTGATATTTCACAGGGTGAATCCGACGAGGCCGGCCGGAAATCCGTTCGGTCAGATGAGAGCCACAAAGCCCTGTCCCCAGGAGGCAAAGCGACACCACCCGTTGTTAATGGGTTCGGCTTCAGCGTCGGGCTCAGGCTCGCGGCAAAGAGCCTTCGCTACGGTTTAGCGGATTTGCGCTGGGGCGTCGTGGTCCTGGGCTTGGGGCTGGTCTTCGTTTTCGTCGTCAGTAGTGCCCTTCCGGAAGCCGTGAGCATCGTCGCGCGTTTCCCGGTCCTGTTTGTCTTGATGCTTTCGGTTTTCGCCGTGTTTTGCGTGCGCTGTGAGGCCGTCCAGGAAGGCCAAAGCTTCAACCTTAGTACCGTGCCGCGACAATCTTGGATCAATTGTCTCGGTCCGCTTGTATTGTTCGCGGCTCCTATCGTGTTGGCTCTTGCTACCGCGCCGGATTTGCCGGGCAAACCTCATTGGGCGGCCGGTTTACAACTCATCGTCTTGACCGCGGGCTGGACAGCGTTGCCGTATGCGGTTCTCGACAAAGAACAGGGTCGCCGCGCGGTGCGCGCCTCAATTTTGACGCTCAAGCGGTATTCGGGTCCGGTCATCGTCGTTGTCATGGCGACGGTCGTTCTGCCGTGGGCCTGCTGGTACACATTGATTTTCACGGTCGGCAAGCAAATCACCGCCAGCCTTCCGATCGAACTCTCAGTTCTTCCATTCGTAGCCGGGTTGGTGGTCAGCGTTATCCTTATGGTTCTCGGACTGCATGCGTCCGTAGCCACCTATCGGTTCGTCACCGGGCGGTTGGTCCTGGAGGAAACATAGAGACGGGGCAGGGCCTTGCGTCATCGTACCCGTCTGGACCGCACGCCTCGACGATTACGGCAATATTCTCATCGAACGCGACAGCTAAAGCGAAAACGCCATGACTTTATTCGACGATCTCGGGGTGCGGACAATCATCAATGCCAAGGGGCCCGCGACGCGCTTGTCCGGCGGGCCGATGGCCGAAGAGGTGGCGCAGGCCATGGTTGATGCGTCGCAAGTCTGCGTTCAAATGGACGAGCTGCAGGCGAAAGCCGGCCAGGTGATCGCGGCGCATACGGGCGCGGAGGCCGGGTATGTCACCACGGGGGCGGCCGCCGGTCTGTTGCTCGGCACCGCAGCGTGTGTCGCGCGACTCGACATCGGCAAAATGGCGCGGTTGCCCGACACCCGGGGGATGAAAAACCGCGTGATTATGGTGCGCAGCCAGCGCAATTTCTACGATCACGCGGTGCGCGATGCCGGCGTGCGGATCGTTGAAGTTGGGCTGCCGGATCGCGTCGCGGGCGCCGGGGTGCGCGACGCCGAGCCTTGGGAGGTCGACGATGCGATCACCGACAACACCGCCGCCGTTTGCTATGTCGCGTCGCCCAATTCCAAACCCGCGCTCGCCGATGTCGTCGCGGTCGCCCATAGGCGCGATGTCCCCGTGCTCGTCGACGCGGCAGCTCAACTGCCGCCGGCTGGGAATCTGACGCGTTTCATCGAGGCCGGCGCAGACTTGGTGGCGTTCAGCGGCGGCAAAGCCATCGGCGGGCCGCAAGGGTCCGGCATGCTGGCGGGGCGGCGCGACCTCATCATGTCGGTCGCGCTGCAGAACCTCGACATGGACATTCTGTGGGATCAGTGGGCGCCGCCGGAGTTTCTGATAGACAAATCTCTGGTCAAAGGCGTGCCGCAACATGGCATTGGCCGCACGTGCAAAGTTGGCAAGGAAACCATTGCCGGGTTCATTAAAGCGCTCGAAATTTTCGCGGCGACCGATTCGAGCGCGCGTCACGCCGAGTGGCTGGATCGCGTGCGACGGATTGAAGCGGGTCTACGCGATCTGAACAATCTCTCGCTCGCGATCCGGAACGCCGATGACGTCGAGCAGGTGCCGCTGCTTGAAATCGCTCTTGCGCCGGGCGGCGCTCACAATGCGCTCGATCTGTTGACGCGACTTCAGAACGGCGCGCCGTCGATCAATCTGGATCCGAGCAGGGTCGATCAAGGCGCCATGATCGTCAATCCGATCTGCTTGCTGCCGGATCAGGTCGATGCGGTCGCCGAGGGCATTCGCGCCATGGTCGCGGCTTAGGTCGCGCAATACCCGGCGGCGTTGGGCGATTGTGTGCCTGACGCGGTCGCGCTACACCTTGGGGCGGATGGTTCCGTCCGCTTTCTCCAACAGACGAGTAAATACACATGAACACGATCACCGGCCGCTCGGCGTTTCTCGCGCTGTTGAAGGATGAAGGCGTCAGCCATTTGTTCGGCAATCCGGGCACCACGGAACTGCCGATCATGGATGCGCTGCCGGAGCACCCCGACCTCAAATATGTCCTCGCGCTGCAGGAATCCGCGGTGGTTTACATGGCCGACGGCTATGCGCGGGCCTCCGGCGAGCTCACCGCGTGCAACGTTCATGTCGCGCCGGGTTTGGGCAACGCGATGGGCGCCTTGTTCGGCGCCAAG
>JANQOH010000229.1 GCA_028289725.1 Alphaproteobacteria bacterium | reverse complement strand
CGGTACGGGTTTCGCCGGGATCCACCGATATGAGCAGAACATCCGTCATGTTGGTACCGCGGCCGCCGAATCCACTGCGAAGCCCACACCGCCAAGCAGTGCACAGGTTTCGTAGAGCGGCAGTCCCACGACGTTCGAACAGGATCCATTGACCGAGATGACGAAACGCCCTGCGTGGCCCTGAATGGCATAGCCGCCGGCTTTGTCGCGCCAATCCTCTGCTGCGATGTAGGCATCAATCTCGGTACTGGTGAGACGCTTGAAGCGAACTTGGCTGGTCACCAGACGGCTGTGGGTTGCCGAGTCCGGCGTGATGACGGCGAGTGCGGTGTGAACGCGGTGCCGCCTTCCCGAAAGCAGCAACAAACAGGCCCGTGCTTCTGCTTCGTCAACGGGTTTCGGCAAAATCCGTCGACCACAGGCGACAACGGTGTCGGCGGCCAAAACAAAGGCATCGGGGTGTCGTGCGATTACGGCCGACGCCTTTTCGCGCGCCAGTCGTTCCGCAAACGCAGGTGGGCTTTCCTTCGACTTGGCAATTTCTCCAATGTCCGCCGGATCGATGGCATCCGCCGCGAGGCCGATTTGTTCCAACAGCGCGCGACGTCGCGGCGACGCGGACGCAAGGACCAGCCTTTGCCGAACCCGCGACTCACCGCACCGGTTTGCCATGGCAGCACCATTGCGCGGCGCTTGTTCGGATTGGATGGCGCCCAGTGGCAGCCATCAAGCGCTCATTTATGACGGAAAGTGATCCGGCCCTTGGTGAGATCGTAAGGCGTCATTTCAACCGTTACCTTGTCCCCGGCGAGGACGCGGATTCGGTTTTTGCGCATACGACCCGAGGTGTGGGCCAAAATTTCGTGGTCATTCTCCAAGACGACACGAAACATCGCGTTCGGCAAGATTTCCTTCACGACGCCTTGAAATTCAATCATTTCCTCTTTCGGCATTCATCCTCCCTGCTGCCTTTGCCCTGGTTGTCGGACCAGAAGATGCGGCCGGTTGCGCGCGCGGTCAACCAATTCCTCAATACGTGGTCATTCATATCGGTGCGCCAGACTGTTCAAAGCGCTTTTTCATGCGTTCTGTAAGTCTGTCACGAACAGCGCGATAAGCGTCCATGCGCACCTCCCTATTCCCTTCAACGATCGACGGGTCGAGCGTGTTCCAAAACTCGACCTCGGTGGCCGTCGCACGCGTCAATTCGACCGCGTGATGTTGCGCTTCAGGCGAAAGGGAGATGATTAGGTCGAACGACGCGCCTTCCAAGTCATCGAACGTTTTGGCGCGGTGCGCGGAAATGTCGACACCAATCTCGTCCATCGCCGATACCGCGAACGGATCGAGTTCGCGTGCCCGAAGACCAACCGAGTCGACGAAAATGGACCGACCGAACAAGAACTTCATCAACCCCTCGGCCATTGGGGACCGCAAGGAATTGTTGGTGCAACAATAGAGGACGCTAGACGGCTGAAAGGGCACCGTCCGTCAACTCCGCAAGTGCAGTACGCAGATCAAAGTGAACAGGCGACGGGAGGTGTCAAAATCGATATCGATTTTGTCCTTGAGCCGCTCCCGCAACATATCCGACCCCTCGTCGTGGAGGCCGCGGCGGCCCATATCGAGCGCTTCAATCCGCGACGGCGGTGCCGTGCGAATAGCCTCGAAATAACTTTCGCAGACCTTGAAGTAATCTTTGATGACGCGGCGCAGGCCCGCGGTCGGCAGTAACACTTTGCCGAGCGGTCGATCTTCGGGAGCGGCCCGAATTTCAAAAACCAAGCGGTTTTCCTCGATCGACAAGCGCACGGCGTAAGGGCCGCGAAAATCGCCCACGGGAGCGAAATGGTTTTGCTCCAACAAGTCGAAGATCGCCACTTTGCGCTCGTGGTCGATTTCCGGATTCCAGCGAACGACGCTGGTTTCGTCTAACGCGATGTCGACGATCCGCTGCTCAGAACCGGTTTGTTGGCCTTCGCTCATTCCAATTCAGGATGAGCTACGGTCATCGTCGACACGGATCGACACGGATAATGCATGGGCATCGAACCCTTCGGCGCGCGCCATGGTGATGGCGTCGGGCGCCAACGCACGCAAGCTCTCCGCGTCGCATCGCAGCACACTCGATCGCTTGACGAAGTCGAGAACAGAAAGTCCCGATGAAAAGCGTGCGCTGCGTTCGGTCGGCAACACGTGATTGGGCCCGGCCAGATAATCGCCCATCGCTTCCGGCGTGTGCCGCCCGAGG
>JANQOH010000226.1 GCA_028289725.1 Alphaproteobacteria bacterium | reverse complement strand
GACCCAATCGCGTGTTTCCAGCGGCGAAAGCGATAGCGTCGGAATCGGCGTGGCGGCGGCCGCCGCCGCGATCGCCAAGCCCGTTTCAAGAGCGTCTTTGTCCGGTTTCCCCGCATAGATCGCGGTGAGGCGGAAGCGGTCTTCGCCGTCCGGTTCGCTCGAAACCGACAGCGCACCCTCGAAGCTTGCTTCGAACAGCTCGAAGCTCGGTTTCGGAACGCGGATGACGGCCTGCCACAGCGCGTCCGACGGGCTGGCGGATGACTCAGACATGGACGCACTCTATGCCATGCGTCGGCCCGATTTGCACATTGCGTGGCGGCGAGGCTACATGGGTCTGGCAAATTCGGTGCTGCCGCGCGCGGCGAAGGAGCGGCGGGATACAAATTGACGACGCGACGCGGGCCAACGAACAGTTTTGCAAAAGCAGCGAGGCAAACGATTGCCGTCAAAAACCTTTTCAGAGAAGTCGATTAGACATTGGGAAGGCCTAACGGCGCGCCGTCTGCAGGCCCATGGCGATGAGCGGTTCGAGATTTTCATGCTCGATCGCGCGGCGAACCGGTTGGCGCGATTGCTTTGGACGCCGCGCATCGACCTCGCCGTCAGCTACATCGACCTTGAAGGTGATGTACCCGATGAGATCATGTGTCCGTCGCTTGCAGGTCACAAACTCGTCTTTCAGAACGAGGAAGAGTCCGTCTTCGGCGTCAATTTGAACACGGGATGGATGGGAGAAATTTGGCGATTCTCCGGCCTGACAGTGTTGACGCCTTGCGGAAACTGGCTCGTCGGCGCGACGGATCGCGGCCTTCTGACGAAATTTTTCTGGTCGTTGGATCCGGACGCACCGCTCAAGGCCAGCGATGTTCAACCGGCGCTCGTCAAAGGACTCGACCTTTCGGACGCGCTCGTCATTCCGGGCGCGACGACGGACCAGTTTAATATCGCGTTGGGATGTTATGGGTCGGTGGAACTCGCTGCGTTCAGCAACGTCGCGCGCAACTCGACTGAAGCAATGCATGCGACAAGCCGGTCGTTCACCGCCGACGGTTTGCCCTACGATCCGATCTGTCTGAATGATCCTTCGCTTATGGTTCCGCCCCTGTTCGGGGACGTCGTCTACGCGATGGACCACGGCCGATGCAATGTGATCGCCATCGATACGCGCACCGATCAAACATTTTCGTTTCTCAAATTCGTGCCAGGCTATGTAAATCTTCAGCGGGCTGTTACATCGTTTGATTCCAATGCCTGTCTTGTCACGTTGAAGCACGGTGAAATCATGCACTGGATCCCCGGATCCGAGCCGCGTCCGGTTTCACCGATCGCGGGACAAACCATGATATGGCGCAAGGACCGCGCGCTGATGATCGATCGGGAGCGGGATTTGATTGCGGAAGTTGCGATCACCCCGGTGCCTTAGCCAGCGCCCTTTGGAAGCGCAGCGGGGCCAGAAATGTGGCCCGTGACGTCGGCCCATGGCCTCTTGGCGACCTTGCTCCTTATATGGCGCAATTTTAAACAAATCTTCTTTTTCGCCTAAAAATCCATCAATTTTGTCCCAGAGTATTCCAAAGATGCATAGAAAATATGCAAAAACGCCCTTCATGAGGCGACGGAACCCGAAAAAATCAAGCTTTCCGCCAATGGCACGAAGTTTGCGCTGATCCGGCCGGGGAGGGCGCGGTTTCGTGCGGTCTCCCTGCCGTTGGCCGTCAAATCATAAATGTACGGTCCCACGGCGGCGTTGTTCCCGGAAAGCGCTCCCAGCGGCCCCCGCCGTGCGCGCCATTTTGGGGAGATGCGCGGGTTTGTCGCTTTTTAGAAGGGAGCCGATTGATGGGTCATATTGCGAGACATTTTGCGTGCTTAGCAGCCGTGGTTGCGTTGTTTGCCGCCGCCGCGCCCGCCTCGACGGCGCTGGCGGAAGAAAAATCCTCTTTTAAAGTTGCTTGGTCGATCTACGTCGGCTGGATGCCCTGGGGTTACATGGAAGACAGCGGCATCATGGATAAATGGGCCGAGAAATACGGCATCGATGTCGAGATCGTCCAAATCAACGATTACATTGAATCGATTAATCAATACACCGCAGGCGCGTTTGACGGCGTGTCCGCGACCAATATGGATACGCTGTCGATTCCGTCGGGCGGCGGGGTCGACACCACCGCGCTGATCGTCGGTGATTACTCCAATGGAAATGATGCCGTGCTCATCAAGGGCGACGGCGGCATGGGCAAGCTTGCCGGCAAGCCGGTGAATTTGGTCGAGCTGTCGGTATCGCACTATTTGCTCGCGCGCGGCCTCGACAAGTTCGGTTTGGCGGAACGCGATTTGGGCGCCGTGATCAACACTTCGGACGCGGACATGGTGGCCGCCTTCGCGACACCCGATGTCGAAGCCGTGGTCACTTGGAACCCGTTGGTATCGACGATTCTCGAAACGCCCGGCGTCAGCAAGATCTTCGACAGTTCCGATATCCCGGGAGAAATCATCGACATGATGGTGGTCAACACGGAAACGCTGGCGGCCAACCCGGCGTTCGGCAAAGCGCTGGTCGGCGCTTGGTACGAAACCATGGCGCTCATCGCGTCCGACACGCCCGAGGGGATCGCGGCGCGCACGGCCATGGCGGAAGCCTCCGGCACCGATTTGGCCGGCTATGACGCCCAGCTCGCAACCACCAAGATGTTCTATACCCCGGCCGAGGCGGTCAGCTTCACCACCAGCGCGGACTTGCCGACGACGATGATCTATGTCGCGGAATTCCTGTTCGACAAAGGGATTCTCGGCGAGGGCGCGCCCAGCGCCGACTTCGTCGGAGTGGCCTATCCCGACGGCTCGGTGACCGGCGACGCCGGAAACGTCAAGCTTCGCTTCGATACCACCTATATGCAGATGGCGGCGGACGGCGCTCGGTAATCAAAAGGCGCGGCGCCTTTGGGCGCCGCACACGCCATGCGTATGATCAATCGACGACCCGAACGTTCGATCGCGATCGTTCTCGCGATGATTCCGTTCGTGGCAATGCTGATTGCCTATGCAGTCGGGTCCGACGTTCGCCGTGCCGCCAATCCGGCCGACAAGTTGCTCCCCGCGCCCTCGCATGTCGTGGAGAGCGCCGGGCGTTTGGCCACGGAGCCCGACAAACGATCGGGTGAGGTGCTGCTGTGGCGCGATACGCGCGCCAGTCTCGTCCGGCTCGGTCTTGGAGTTGGCTTGGCGGCGGCCATCGGGCTCGGCTTCGGTCTGTTGATTGGCTTGCTACCGATCGCCCGCGCGGCGCTGGCACCCTTTATCGCAACGCTTTCCTTGATCCCGCCTTTGGCCGTGCTGCCAATTCTGTTCATCGTCTTTGGGCTCGGGGAAGTGTCCAAGGTCGCGCTGATTGCGATCGGCGTGACGCCGTTTCTGATCCGTGATCTCAGTCAGCGCGTCCTGGAAATCCCGCAGGAAATGATTTTGAAGGCGCAAACGCTGGGTGCGAGTTCGTGGCAAATCATGACGCGCGTGGCGTTGCCGCAAGTCTTGCCGCGCCTCATACAAGCGGTCCGCCTGTCACTTGGTCCGGCCTGGCTGTTCTTGATCGCGGCGGAAGCAATCGCGGCCACGGAAGGGCTCGGCTATCGCATATTCCTGGTGCGCCGCTATCTCGCGATGGACGTGATTCTGCCCTACGTCGCGTGGATAACGTTCCTCGCCTTCGCCATCGATTGGACGTTGCGCGCCGTGTCGCGAAAAGCGTTCCGCTGGGTTGAGGAGGACCGGCTATGAGCTTTGTTCGCGTCGAGGATGTTTATCAATCCTATGATCGGCGGCCGATCCTGGAGCGCATAAGCCTTTCGGTGCCGGAGGGACAGTTCGTTTCGATCGTGGGAGCCTCCGGCTGCGGCAAATCGACCTTTCTTCGTTTGCTGCTTGCACAGGAGCAACCGACCGAAGGTGAAATCCGCATCGCCGATGCGTCGCCGGCGCGTGAGCCCGACCGCGATCGCGGCGTCGTCTTTCAACAATATTCGGTGTTCTCGCATATGACCGTGCGCGACAATCTCATCGCCGCGGAGGAATTTGCCGGCACAGGGTTGGGGGCGCGGTTTTGGGGTTCTCGGCGCCGGGCGGCGGCGCAGCGGGCCGATGCCGTGCTGGAGCGCGTCGGTCTCGGTCATGTTGCGCACGCGTTTCCCGCCGCGCTATCCGGGGGCATGCGTCAGCGCCTTGCCATCGCCCAAGCCTTGGCCGGCAAGCCGCGCATTTTGTTGCTCGACGAACCATTTGGCGCGTTGGATCCCGGCACGCGCCTTTCGATGCACGAATTCCTGGGCGATATCCGCGACGATACCGGCATGACCATATTCATGGTCACGCATGATCTTGAGGAAGGATTTAAACTCGGCGATCGCGTTCTGGTCTTCGATAAACCCCGATGGGATCCCGACGACCCGGACGCTTATGGCGCCACGATTACCTATGATTTCGATACACGGATGCCCGGCGCACCGTTCCCGCATTTGCTTAAAAAGGACGTGACTGATGTTCGACACTCGGCTTGACGGCCGCCACTTTCATGACCCGCGCGGCCGGACCGATATGTTCGCGCCGATGGACCGGCGCATGCACCATCCGGATCTTTCCAAGCTTCAAGGCTGGAAAGCGATGCGCGCGGAAACCGAGATCAGCGAAGGCGAATGGGAAAAGGAGAAACAATGGGCCCTGCGTATGGGCCTGACCGGCGCAGACAGCCTGGAAGACAAGTCGATCCCGACATTTGCGCGTGGTGAGTTGCCGCACTATGCGGGCATAAACACCTTCCTCAAAGCGCCCTATGCGGAAGACGTGACCGAGGTCGGCGACTATGACGCGACCGTGCTTGGCGCCCCCTTTGACGGCGGCACGACCTATCGTCCGGGCACACGGTTCGGCCCGCAAGGCGTGCGCAAAATTTCCGCGCTCTACACGCCGTACAACTATGAACTCGGCGTCGATCTGCGCGAACAAATGACCCTGTGCGACGCCGGCGACATTTTTACGATCCCCGGCAACATCGAAAAAACCTTCGACCAGATCAGCCGCGCGGTTTCGCACGTGTTCTCGTCGGGCAGCATGCCGATTACCGTTGGTGGCGATCATTCGATCGGGTTTCCGACCGTCCGGGGCATCGCCGAATGCACCTCAAAAAGGATCGGCATCGTGCATTTCGATCGCCACGCCGACATTCAGGAGAAGGATCTCGACGAGCGCATGCACACGACGCCGTGGTTCCACGCCACCAATTTGCCGAACGTGCCCCCAAGCAATTTGGTGCAAATCGGGATCGGCGGCTGGCAGGTGCCGCGCGAAGCGGTGAAGGTCGCGCGCGAGCGCGAGACCAACATCGTCACGATCTCTGACGTGGAACGGTTGGGCATCGACAAGACCGCGGAAATGGCGCTGGAAATGGCCTGGGACGACGCCGACATGGTTTATCTCTCGTTTGATATCGACTGCATCGATTGCGGCTTCGTGCCGGGCACCGGTTGGCCCGAACCGGGCGGCTTCCTGCCACGCGAGGCCTTGGCGCTGGTGTCCGCCGTCGCCGCCGAAGGATTGTGCGGTATGGAACTCGTCGAGGTCTCGCCACCCTACGATCAATCCGACATCACGGCGTTGATGGGCACCCGGGTGATTGTCGACATGCTTGGCGCGATGGTGTCCGCGGGTGTGCTTGGAAAGCATAAGGCCCATATCGACAAGCCCGTCTCGATTGAAGCGGGCGAGTTTGAAGGCAAGAGGTGGTCCCATGGCGCATGACGGCATCGTCCCCGGCGCCGGTCACAATCATGACCATGCCGATCATTTGCATTCGCATATGGCCGGAGACGATCGCGCGGCGGACTTGCAGGTCCTCACCGCGCAATTTATCGACGGTTTCAAGGAAGCGCGCGACAAGACCGCCTATTTGCGCTTGGCCGGCGTGCCATTCGAGGTCGATGACGGGCCCGATGGCGCGTCGCTGAAATTGGTGGATGTCGAACTGAAGACCGAGTGGCAAGTCGGCACCGCAAGCCCGTCCTTCGGGATGCGCGAACTCAGCTATCTGCCGTTTCCCGGCGAGATGGTCGCCGAACGCACCAACCTGAACTTCGTCTATGTCTCGATCGACAAGAAGACCAACTTGGACCTTCGTGAATTTTTGTTGTCCCGCCTCGACGAGGCGACGCTGACGCCTTAAGCCACGGACAGGACGGCGCGCCGCCGGCCCACCCAAACCCCTCCCCGGGCATGTGGGGAAGGGTTTTCGAAGGCACTGGCGAGTTGGCTCTTCTCGGTCAGCGCCGGGCAGGCGCCGCCGCCGCACGCGAGTCTGGAGCGCGCGGCGACGACGGGGGCGCCTAGAGCATTTCTCTCTTACACGCGATCATTTGACCGGGATGATTTTTGCCGCCTGGCAAGGAGCGGGCCGCGCCGTAGTGTTGGCCCACTTCAAGCGGCCCGCGACGCGGCCGGCGACAAAAAGCACCCGGCCTTCGGTGGCCCGGCTCGACGCACCGGATGCGTTACGCCGCTTGCCCGATGTCCCCGCATCGCGCCGCGCAGCGTGCCTACCCGGCGCGTCGATCCGCGCCATCAAATGA
>JANQOH010000222.1 GCA_028289725.1 Alphaproteobacteria bacterium | reverse complement strand
GACCATGAGCCGGACGCTCTGATCCGCGATGCTTGGGTCCTTGGCCGTCGGGGTAAGTTCGACATGAAGGCTCCGTTCGGAAAAGTCGATCATGCCGTCGATCGCCATTGCCACGCGCGGTGTCTCGACGGCGACCTCATTGGTCGAAATACGCCCGTCTTCAATGCTCACATTGGCGCGCAACCGATCGACGCTCAGAATCCCGGCCTGTCGCACCCACGGCATGACGACGTCAAACAGCTCACCGTCCGGAGGGCGCATATCAGCGTTCGCAAGGGTCATCTGCGCATGACCCGAAAGCGATTCCAGGAGCGACCGCCAACTCTTGCCTTCGCTTGACAACGCCAAATCGATGTTGAGGCGCGCCTGCCGACGGCCCACACCGGCGGTTGCACCAACTTCGGAAAGGATCAGTTCATTCGCGCTCAGTTCAAAACTATGCGCGGCTTCGTACCGGTCGACGACGGCCGACAAGGCAAATGACCCGTCGCCCGCGCGCGCACGCAAATTGGAAATCGACAGGCGGCCATTGGAGAGCGACAGCGCGGCGCGTGCGTCAGCAAATGCCCGCCCCGCCCAGTCAGCCCGGTCCGCCCTCAGATCAAGCTCCAAGTCGACAGCCGTCAGGCCGTCCAGCGACGGCAACGGATCGGCCGCAGCCGCGTCATCAAAGGTCTGTGCAAAAACGCTGCCTTCCAGCCGCGGCAAAAATTGTGCCCAGTCATCGAGCGTGACATGCGGCGACCGAAGGTTCGCAGTCAGTCGCGGCCGGTCACAACGCGGCTCGACAATAATATCGCCGATCAGCTCACTGCCGCCGACGACCAACCGGTCGGCTTCGAAGCGCTGGCCATTGGCCGTTGAAGTCATGGCACCGTCAAACGAAAACCCGGGTCCAGTCGCGCGTACTTGAAACGTGTCGTTCGAACGCTTGATCCCCGATAGATGATCGAGCACCACACGGTAGGACCGGCCATTGAGGCGCGCTGTGATCTCCGCCGTACCATCGACCAGCTCAATTTTGGGCATCGCCGCCTGCGACTGGTGCGGCTGCCACGCGGCGAGAGCCCTGAGCTCGCCATCCACGATCAGTCTCGGACCGCGAATTGTTATCCGCCGGAGCCGCGTCTCACCCCACAGCAGGGGCAGTAATGCGACCCCAACCTCGATGGATTGCGCCGTGATCAGAGCCGGATCGGCAACGCCGACGGCGCGCGGTATGGAGACACCGTTCAATGTGACGCTGATCTCGGTTCCCAAAGACGCCGTTCCGCCACGGGAGGCATAGACCGGCCGGCCCAGTGTTTCCGAGGCCAACACGCGCACATGATCGATCAGCCCGTCGGTTCGAAACTGCGACGTGAGCCCAATCAGCGGCACCGCGAGAACGCCCGCAGCGAGAACGATCCACACCAGCGCCTTTGAGGCTAAGCCCATGCGCTTGCCCCCAAGACATCGATCAGGACATGGTCGATTTCGTCAAAGGCGCTCAATACGTGCTTGGCGCCGGCCGCCCGTAGCGCGGATGTCTCATGGTAACCCCAGGCAACCCCGACCGCGGCGGCGCCAGCGGCAACCGCCATTTCCATATCAAAAGTCGTGTCGCCGATGACCACTGTGGTTTCCGGTGACGCACCGGCTTCGTCGATCGCGCGCTGAACCATGCCTGGATGCGGTTTGCTTGGCGCGTCATCCGCAGTCTGCAATGTCGAAAAATAATCGCCGAGGGCAAACCGTTCGAGCGTCGAAGCCAGGCCGCGCCGGGATTTCCCGGTCGCGACACCGAGGACATGCCCTTGGTCTGCCAAACGACGAACCGCTTCGGCCGCGCCCGGGTATAGCTGACCTTGTGGGTGCCCAGCTTCCCGTTGGGCGACAAACGCGTCCTTGTAGCGTTCGGTCAAGAGGTCGTGGTCATTCGGATGATGGTCCGGCGCGAGAGCCGCCATCGCCTGCTGCAAGGACAAGCCCACAACAGCCCGCACCGCCGCCGGCTCCGGCACACACAGACCATGCGCCGTGAAGGCCGCCTGCATGGCCGCGACGATGACATGCTGGCTATCGACCAACGTCCCGTCGCAATCGAATACGACGAGTGTGAGATCCTGACGCGCTGACGATCGATTGGTCATGCCGGTCACACCGCGTCCAATTCGGCCTTCGGCGAGTCCCAGTCAAAGCCGAGCGCCGAAAAGCTCGTCCTCATATGATCCGGCAGGTCCGCTCTAAACCGCAGATTTCCGCCATCTGGATGGGGCATCACCAGCTCCCGTGCATGCAAATTCAAGCGCCGCGGCAGATCACCAATATGGTCAGTAAGATAGGCCGTTTTGCCGCCATATTTACCGTCGTGGAGGATCGGAAATCCAGCCGAGGCACAGTGCGCGCGGAGCTGGTGCGTGCGTCCGGTCAACGGCGCCAGCGCCAGCCAGGCGGCTAAACCATCAGACCGCGCAATCGTTCGATAACGGGTCACGGCGGTCACGCCCTCCGTCTCATCCGTCGTCATTCGTTCGCGCCCGCCCGCTCCGCCTTTGGCAAGCGGTTGATCGATCACGCCGGTGCGTGGATCGGGCGCCCCCACAACGATGGCCCAGTACATTTTCTGGACCTCTCCCGTGCGAAACAGAGCGGTCAGGCGGCGCGCCGCCTGAGCAGTGCGAGCAAGTAACAACACCCCGCTCGTATCCTTGTCGAGCCGATGAACCAACCGGGGCGGGTCGGCAGCCTCGAACTGCAGCGCGCTCGCCAGCGCATCGAGGTGCCGGACTTGCCGGGAGCCGCCTTGCACGGCGAGGCCGGAGGGCTTGTCGAGCGCGATCATGTCGTCATCGCGGTACAGAACGCGCGCCCTTAGATCCGCAATTTCGTCGGGCCTCGGCTCCACAGCCCCAGATTTGCGGGGGACCGGCGTTGCTTTGCGAGCCAACGGTGGCACGCGCACTTGTTCGCCACCATCCAGTCGCGTTCCCGGGCGGGCCCGCTTGCCGTCCACGCGGATCTGGCCGGTGCGCAGCATTTTTTGGAGCCGGCCGCGTGGTAGATCAGGATAATTCTTTGCAAACCAACGATCTAACCGGGTTCCTTGATCTGCCTCCGAAACCTCAACTGTGGTGAAGGCGGTCACCCCATGCTCCACCGCACAAGCTGCAGTCCCGCAATCAAACCGACGATCGAAAGTACCACCGAGACGCCGATATAGATGCCGCACAAAGCGTAATTGCCGCGTTCAAAGAGCGCCACGGTGTCCAGCGAAAAGGCCGAAAATGTCGTGAAGGATCCGAGCAGACCGACAACCAGAAACGTTTTCACCTCTTCACTTGGCGACCAAGCCAGCCCGCCGAGCGCCACGAGTGCGCCCAGGACAAAAGAACCCAAGACATTGACCAGGAGCGTGCCGAAGGGAAAAGCCGCGCCGCCCCAAATCTCGACCGCCGACATGGTGAAGTGACGCGCCACCGCGCCAACAGCGCCTCCGAGCGCAACCGCAAGAATTGTACTGATGGATCCCATGCCAGGTTTTCACGCCCCCTCGTCCGAGTCCTGACCATCCGGAGTTGCCGCGCGCAAACGCTGCCAATATTCCAATCTCTTGGCAATTTCACGCTCAAACCCGCGTTCGACGGGCTGATAGTAAGTCTCGCGCGGCATCTCATCCGGGAAGTAGTTCTGGCCGGAAAAACCGTCTTCCGTATCGTGGTCGTAGGCGTAGCCGGCACCGTACCCAAGATCGCGCATGAGCGATGTTGGCGCATTCAAAATATGTTTCGGCGGCATCAACGAACCCGACTCACGCGCGGCGCGCGACGCAGCACCAAACGCCCGGTAGGCCGCGTTCGATTTCGGTGCGGTGGCGAGATAGATGACGGCTTGCGCAATCGCCAATTCCCCTTCGGGCGTGCCAACGAAATGGTACGCATCCTTGGCCGCCAAGGCTTGAACCAAAGCTTGCGGATCGGCCAGTCCGACATCTTCCGATGCAAATCGAACAAGGCGGCGAACGACATAGAGCGGATCTTCGCCGCCGGCGAACATGCGCGCCAGCCAATAAAGTGACGCATCCACGTCCGAACCCCGCAGGCTCTTATGCAGCGCGCTGATCAGATTGTAGTGACCTTCCTGTGCCTTGTCGTAAACCGGCGCACGCTGTTGGACAGCGCGTGCAAGCCCCGCCGAATCCAAAACCGCGCCGGATCCCAGCTGGTAGAGCATCTCCACCATATTAAGGAGATAGCGTCCGTCGCCGTCGGCCATGGCAACGAGAGCGCTGCGCGCTTCATCGTCCAGTGGCAGCGACCGGCCTTCACTGGCTTCCGCACGTGTGATTAGCGTTTCAAGCGCCAATCGATCGAGCCGATGGAGCACCAGAACTTGACAGCGAGACAGCAAGGCTGCGTTCAGTTCGAAGGACGGATTTTCCGTTGTTGCACCCACCAGTATGACGGTGCCGGCCTCGACATAAGGCAAGAACGCGTCTTGTTGCGCGCGATTGAACCGGTGGATTTCATCGACGAACAACAGCGTTCCCTGCCCTGTCTCGCGGCGCTCCTCGGCGCGGGCAAAGACTTTGCGCAAGTCGGATACACCCGAGAAGACGGCCGACAAGGGCTCGAATTCGAGATCACAGGCTTCGGCAAGCAACCGTGCGATCGTGGTTTTGCCGCAGCCGGGCGGCCCCCAAAGAATGTGCGACGCAAGCTGGCGCACGCCGACCATACGGCCCAACGGACCGTCCGGCGCAAGCAGGTGATCTTGGCCAAGCACCTGTTCCAGTCGATCCGGGCGCAGCCGATCTGCGAGCGGACGCGGCGCGCCCTCTTCAAGTCCCGCCGCTTCGAACAGGTTGGTCATCAACCGCGCACGACGACGCGCATGATTTGGCCATCCCGGTTGATCGCGATCGGCCATTGCGACCGCGGCGCGGCGAGCACCGCATCGAGCGATTCTGTCGTTTCGATCCGCTGATCTGCCACCTCAATCACAATATCGCCGGGCCGGACGCCCAAGCGCGATGCCGGACCGCGCTCGACACGGAGCACGATGACACCGGTCAGCATTGTGCTGAGGCCGAGTTCGATGGCCAAGGCCGGCGACAAATTGGCCACCGTTGCCCCCGCCAACGGGTGTGCGCCGGCAAGCCGGCGTTGATCGCGGGGCGGCGTCTCGGGCGCCTCGATCAACTCGATAACCACCTCAGATCGCTCCCCTCGTCGCAGCACGGTCAAAGCGGCCGTCTCGCCAATCCGCCGCGTCGAAAGCCGGAACTCGAAACCATCCATGTCGAAGATCGAATGCCCGTCCACCGCCAACACAACGTCGCCAATTTCAAGCCCGGCCTGTTGCCCGGGGCTGAGCGGATGGACTTGATTGACCAGCACGCCGGTTGGACGTTCCTGCCCGATCGAGCGGGCGATATCGGACGTAACGGACTGAACGTCGAGACCGACCCAAGGCCGAACGACGCGGCCGCTTGCCACCATGCCTTCGACCACAACTCGAACCAAATTCGAAGGAATGGCAAAGCCGATGCCGACCGAGCCGCCGGATCCCGATACGATGATGGTGTTGATCCCGATCAGTTTGCCGTTCAACGTGATCAGGGCGCCACCCGAATTACCGGGGTTGATTGCCGCGTCTGTCTGTATGAAAGCGCCGCCACGGAGCCCGGTGCGTGCTTGAGCGGAGATAATGCCGCTGGTGACGGTTTGGCCGACGCCATACGGATTTCCGATTGCTAGAACAATATCGCCGACGCGCGCCGCATCTGAGTCGCCCAGGTCCAGATACGGCAAATCCAGGCTCGGTGCATCGATACGCAGGACCGCCAAATCGGTCGCCTCGTCCGCACCCACCACGGTTGCTTCGAATTCGCGCCTATCCGCCAGCGCGACCGTAATCTGATCGCTATCGCGAATGACATGAAGATTGGTGACGATAATGCCATCGGGCGAAACAATGACGCCGGAGCCCAACGCGTTCTCGATGCGCTCACGTGGCATCTCCGGAAATGCCTGGCCGAAAAAGCGCTGAAAGAATGGATCGTCAAAGAACGGATTGGTGCGCCGCGTCGCCACCACGCGCTGCGTGTAAATACTGACCACGGCCGGGGCCACCAGATCGACCAACGGCGCGTAAGAAAGTTGAACCTGCGCGAGTGACTCCGGCACGACTCGATCTTGCGCGAAGGCAATCTGGCCGCACAGGCTGCCCATCGCCACACTTATGAAAAGTCGAAGTATCACGATTTCCGGAGAGAAAAACGCGCGCATCAGAATCTCAAATCTCGCACGAATTCATGGACTCGTGACCTTACCTTAACCCGTGAAAACAAGAAGGGGCAGCCCCATGGACCGCCCCGCCTCAAACACACTTGGTCATTCGGCTTACGCGACAACCGCCTCTTCTTCCGCCTCATCCGTCTCTTGGACCGGTCCCGAGTCTTGGCCCTTGGCATCCACGTCGCGATCCACCAATTCGATCACCGCCATCGGCGCGGAATCGCCGTAACGAAAACCGGCGCGCAATACGCGAGTGTAGCCGCCGCGCCGGTCGCCATAGCGCTCACTCAAAGTCGTGAACAATTTGTCGACTAACTTGGCATCACCACCGAGCCGCGACAACGCTTGCCGACGCGCGTGCAAAGTTCCGCGCTTGCCGAGCGTGATTAGTCGATCCGCGATGGGTCGCAAATCTTTCGCTTTCGGCAAAGTGGTCGTGATTTGCTCGTGCTTGATCAGCGCCGCCGCCATGTTGATGAACAGGGCCTTCCGATGGCTGCTGGTGCGGTTGAGCTTCCGCCCACTCATTCGATGTCGCATTGGTCGTCCTCCGGTCTCTCGGCCTAAAACGGCTCGTCGAGACGCTTCGCCATATCTTCGATGTTCTCAGGCGGCCAGTCCGGAATCTGCATGCCGAGATGCAGCCCCATTTGTGACAGGACCTCCTTGATTTCGTTGAGCGACTTGCGGCCGAAATTCGGCGTCCGAAGCATCTCCGCCTCAGTTTTTTGCACCAAGTCGCCGATGTAGATGATGTTGTCGTTCTTCAGGCAATTGGCCGAGCGAACGGAGAGTTCCAGTTCGTCGACTTTGCGCAGCAAATTGGGATTGAACGCCGGTTCGCGACCAACCTCGGCGGCCGTCGCGCGCTCGGGCTCTTCGAAGTTGATAAACAACTGTAGTTGATCCGTGAGGATGCGCGCCGCCAGTGCGACGGCATCTTCCGGGGTGACTGTGCCGTCTGTCTCGACATTCATCGAAAGCTTGTCGTAATCGGTCACCTGCCCGACACGCGTGTTTTCGATTTGATACGAGACCTTGCGCACCGGACTGTACAGCGCGTCTACCGGAACCAATCCGATCGGCGCATCGGCCGGGCGGTTCTGGCTCGCCGGGACATATCCCATGCCATTATTAACCGTCATTTCGAAATGGATGGAGGCGTCCTTATCCAAAGTGCAAATGACGACATTCGGCGACAGAATTTCGATGTCGTGGCCGGTTTCGATCTGACCGGCGGTCACCGGGCCTGGGCCCGTCGCCTTGAGCGAGATCCGCTTCGGCCCGTCGCCGTGCATCTTCAATGCCACGGCCTTCACGTTCAAAACGATGTCGGTAACGTCCTCGCGGACCCCTGGGATAGACGAGAACTCGTGCAAAACATTGTCGATCCGTAGGCTGGTGATCGCCGACCCGCGCAAGCTGGACAGCAGCACGCGGCGCAGCGCATTACCCAAGGTCAGGCCAAAGCCGCGTTCAAGCGGTTCGGCCACGATCTTCGCAACGCGCGACGGATCGGCGCCCGACTCGATCGCCAATTTTGCGGGCTTGATCAGTTCTTGCCAGTTCTTCTCAATCACTCTCGGAACCTCATGCGTGTGGCCGCCTTCCCCCGACGGCCGAAATTTCCGAATTTCGCGTTGCTCAGCCGAGCAACGATTTGAACGCCACCCGATGTCGAGGTGGCAGATAGGCCCCGCTACACGCGCCGCCGTTTCGGTGGACGGCACCCATTGTGCGGTATCGGCGTCACGTCCCGGATAGCGGTGATCGTGA
>JANQOH010000217.1 GCA_028289725.1 Alphaproteobacteria bacterium | reverse complement strand
CCAACGCGTCGACCACCGTGAGCGCCAATTGTTCCGCGCGCTCCTGTATCAGGCCACGGTCGGGTCCATAAAGCAGGACGGCCACGGCCGCCTCATCCGGTCGCGCAACAAAGCGGTCCGCAGCGGCCGCGCTGATTTTCATGATCGCGGCTAACCCGCGTCGCGGTCGAAATACAGCGAGATACGCGTCACGATTTCCCGGCTGGCCTCGCGCGCCGCTTGTTTCCCGGCGCTTTGCTCCGCGACCAAACTCGCGAAGTCGGCGGCCTCCACAATGTTGTAGCTTGTCGCCGACGTGACGCTACCGCCATCAAGCACGGTGCCCGAGTCCTTCGCGACAAGTTTGTAGGAGGCAACCAAAACCAAATCGAATCGGCTAATCTGTGAATCTTCTTCCGTAATCAAAGGGATCTTGTTTTTCGATACTTGTATAGCTAATAGATAGCGTACGGGTGTATTGGCGTTCGGCGTGCCGAGATTTGTAAGTATTTGATTTCTCAGCTCAACGCCGAGCGGATCATCAATCCGGGCAACATCAATTGCGGCAAGTTCCTGCGAAATCGATTCGCTCTGGCCATCACGATCCGCGTAAAGGGGTTCGAACCCGCACGCTGCCGTTAAGCCAAGCAGAATTGGCCAAACGAGCGTTCGTAAGACTAGGTGTCGATTAAACCACAACATTGACAATCCGATTGGGCACGACGATGACCTTGCGGACCGGCTTGCCGGCTATACTTGCGATGACATTCGGTTCCGCAAGGGCCGTTGCCTCGACGGCCGCTTGATCCGAATCCACCGCAATCTCAACGGTGGCTCTCTTTTTACCGTTAACCTGAACCGCGATCACGACATTATCTTCGGTAATGAGCGACGGGTCAGCATTTGGCCAAGGCTGATTGCACAAGAAATCCCGGAATCCCAATCTCCGCCAAAGCTCTTCGGCCAAGTGCGGCATCATTGGACCGATCAAAATCACCAACGATTCAAGCGCTTCCCGTAATGCCGAGGCGTCGGCCGCATCGCCCGGCGCAAAGTCACCAATCGTATTCGATAGTTCGCGAATTCGCGCCACCGCACGGTTAAACCGGAACCGTTCAATGTCGTCCGAAACCGCGGCGATGGTTTTGTGGGTGGCTTTTCTGAGGTCAAGCGCGGCACCGCCAATCCCAGATGGAATCGGTTGGCCGGCGGGCGGCAGCTCAATTGACGGTTCACACACCATCCGCCACAGACGCTGAACATATCGCCACGCCCCTTCGATACCGCCTTCGGTCCATTCCAGATCACGTTCCGGCGGACTGTCCGACAGCATGAACAATCGGGCCGTGTCAGCACCGTACTGATCGATCATATCGGCCGGATCGACAACATTGCGGCGCGACTTACTCATTTTTTCGGAGCGACCAATCTGAACGTCCGAACCGTCGTCCAATCGGCGCACCGTTCCATCGTCCCGCCGCTCGATCTGCTCCGGAAACAGCCAGTTTCCGTCGCCATCTTGATAGGTTTCGTGGCACACCATGCCTTGGGTCAACAGGCCGGAAAACGGCTCGTCGAAGTCGACGTAGCCGCACTGCCGAAGCGCGCGCATGAAGAAACGCGAATACAACAAGTGCAAAATCGCGTGTTCGATGCCACCGACATATTGGTCAACCGGCAGCCAGCGCTTCATGGCGTCCGGCTCCAACGGCACGTCCGCGTTCGGGCACGCAAAGCGCGCGAAGTACCAAGAGGAATCGACGAATGTGTCGAACGTATCGGTATCGCGCGTCGCGCTCTTACCGCAGGCCGGACACGGGACCGTCTTCCAGGCCTCGTGCCGCTCGAGCGGATTGCCCGGTTCATCGAAGGACACGTCCTCTGGCAAAGTAACCGGCAAATCTTCATCCGGCACAGGGACGATGCCGCAGTCATCACAATGAATGACGGGGATCGGACAGCCCCAATAGCGTTGCCGCGAGACGATCCAGTCGCGCAGACGATAGGTTGTCTTCGCCTCACCGTCCCCGGACGCATCCAACCGTTCAGCAACCGTCTTTTTGGCATTCTCGACCGTTAAGCCATTCAGGAAATCCGAATTGACCAATAGGCCGTCATCCGTGAACGCTTCGTCGGCGACCGAAAAATCGTCGCCGGCGTCGCGGGGCCGAACAACAATGCGGACCGGAAGGTCATACTTGCGAGCAAAATCCAAGTCTCGCTGGTCGTGCGCCGGCACACCGAAGATCGCCCCGGTGCCATATTCCATGAGCACGAAGTTGGCCACATAGATGGGCAGGGTCACACCGTCGGAAAACGGATGTATCGCTTCGAGACCGGTCGCATATCCTTGCTTTTCTGCGGTCTCCAATGCGGCTTCGGACGTGCCCGTACGATTGCACTCGGCAATGAAGGCCGTAAGCTCGGGATCGGATTTCGCGAGTTCGGAGGCAAGCGGATGATTTGCCGCCACGGCGCAAAAGCTCGCGCCGAAGATCGTATCGGGTCGCGTGGTGAAGACTTCCAACCGATCGTCGCGGCCGGCCAAGCGGAACCGGATCGTCGCACCGTGTGACCGGCCGATCCAATTCGCCTGCATGACACGAACCGAGTCCGGCCACCGCTCAAGACTCTCCAGCGATTCCAGAAGATCGTCAGCGAAATTCGTGATCCGGAACATCCATTGCGGCAATAGGCGGCGTTCCACCAAAGCGCCCGAACGCCAACCGCGGCCGTCGATCACCTGTTCGTTGGCCAGAACGGTATTGTCCACCGGGTCCCAGTTCACCCAAGCCTCGCGCCGGTAGGCGAGATCTTCGGCAAACATGTCGAGGAACATCTTCTGTTCGTGCCGATAATAGTCCGGCGAACAGGTGGCGACTTCCCGGTCCCAGTCGTAACTCAAGCCCATCGACTGAAGCTGACCACGCATGGTGGCGATATTGCTCCAAGTCCATTCTGCCGGATGCACGCCTTGTTCCATCGCGGCGTTTTCGGCCGGCATGCCAAAGGCGTCCCAGCCCATCGGATGCAGGACATCGAAGCCGCGCGCCCGCCTATAACGCGCTAGAAGATCACCCAATGTGTAAACCCGTACATGGCCCATATGAATGCGACCGGACGGATAGGGAAACATCTCGAGCACGTAGTAGCTTGGACGAGTCTCGTCCGCTTGGGATCGGAAAACGCCCTGCGTGTCCCACTCCGCCTGCCACTTGGCTTCCACGTGCTTGGCGTTATAGCGTTCGACCACTCATCGTTTCCCAGTTGTAGCCGCGTGACGAAACCGTCCCTGCGGCGAGCCCCTCCGCGAGGTTCTCCCTTAGCTCAAAGACATCATGCGCGCCGCCAATCCGGCGCGACGATCAATATGTACGCTTATTGGCTCGCCAGGGTCCGAATACGGAGCTGGCGCGCGCGCGTAAGGATGGTGTTCTCGAGATCCGTCGCCATGGTGTCGCCGACAGGCGAGTCCACCCAGTTTCCCTGACCTTGTTGCGTTTGCCGGAAAACCGAAATCCGCACGCCGTCGGCACGCAAACTGCGATCAAGAATGAACGCGCTGATTTTGAATCGTTCGCCCGGCGTCTGGGGTGGCGTATACCAGTCAGTGATGATTACGCCGCCAAAGGGATCCGCCGACGTCAGAGGCATAAACGACAGCGTGTCCAA
>JANQOH010000159.1 GCA_028289725.1 Alphaproteobacteria bacterium | reverse complement strand
GATACACCAACGCCCGATCGCCCACCGAAATGCCGCTCGCATCGGGCCCCAGTGCCACCACTTCGCCTTCGACTTCATGGCCCAGAGTGAAGGGCAGGGCGCGGCCGCTTGAAATGTCCAAGTTGTTGCCGCCGCCCAAGTGGAAGTGGCCGTCCTGCAAATGCACATCGCTGTGGCAAACGCCGCAATTGTGGACGCGGATCAGCGCTTCGCGGCCTTGCGCCGTCGGCAGCGGGTCGGTTCCCGCCGCCAGCGGTTCGCCATAGGCGACGATTTGCTGGCTGTTCAGCATTCTTTTTGATCCTCCCGATCGACCGGAGCGCACTTTAGCCGGGCCATCACGCTTTGTCTCTGGCAGGCCACGGTTGCGAAAACGGCATGGCAATGGCTAGGGTGCGCACACACGAAGGGAGCGATCGACCATGACCCAGTATGGAGCCAGCCAGCCGGTCCGGCGTGTCGAGGATGCGCGGTTCGTCACCGGCAATGGCCGGTACATCGACGACATAAATCTGGAGAATCAAGCCTACGGCACCATGCTGCGCTCGCCCGTCGCGCACGCAAACATCCGGAATATCGATACCGCTGCCGCCGAGGCCGCGCCGGGCGTGCTCGCGGTCATCACCGGCGCCGAATTGAACGCGGCGGAGGTCAACAATATTCCGTGCCTGGTGCCGATTGAAAACCAGGATGGCACGCCGATGGCGCAGCCGGCGCGCCCGGTGATTTGCTCCGACAAAGTGCGGCACGTGGGTGACAATGTCGCGTTCGTCGTCGCGGAAACCTTGGTTCAGGCCAAGGATGCAGCCGAACTGATCGAAGTCGACTATGACACCCTGGATGCCGTGGTTGATACCGCCCGCGCCGCGGAGCCCGGGCAAGCGCAAATTCACGCTGAAGCTGCAAACAATCTGTGTTTCGATTGGGCCTATGGTGACGCCAAGGCCGTGGAAGCGGCATTCAAAAGTGCCGCCAAAACCGCCTCGATCGAGATCGTTAACAACCGGCTAATCGTGAACACCATGGAGCCGCGCGGTGTGATCGCGTCACCCGCGACGGACAGCGAACGCATGACCGTGCATGCTGGGACCCAAGGGTCGTGGCTGGTTCGCGACGTGCTGGCTGGTGCGGTGCTCAAAGCCGATCCGTCCGAACTGCGGCTAATCACACCCGATGTCGGTGGCGGCTTCGGCATGAAAGCCTTCATCTATCCGGAATACGCCGCCGCCATGTGGGCGGCGCAGAAACTCAACCGGCCGGTCAAATGGATCGGCGAGCGCAGCGATGCGTTTATTTCCGATGCCGCGGGGCGCGACAATGTGACGCGCGCCGAACTGGCGTTTGATGCCGACCATAAAATCATCGGCATGCGCGTCGACACCGACGCAAACTTAGGCGCCTATCTATCGAGCTTCGCGCCGTTCATCCCGACCATGGCGAACTTGAAAGTCGTCCCCGGCATTTACGACGTGAAATGTCTGCACACCCGCGTGCGCGGCGTGTTCACCAATACGGTCGCGGTTGATGCCTATCGCGGCGCAGGACGACCGGAGGCGATTTATCTCATTGAACGGTTGATCGATAAGGCGGCCAACGAATTGGGCGTCGATCGCGTTGAGCTTCGCCGTCGCAATTTGATACCGGAGGCGGCGGTACCGTTCGAGAGGGCCACTGGCGAAACGTACGATTCCGGCGAGTTCGACACGGTTCTGTCGATGGCACTCGACCGCGCGGATTGGGCCGGCATTGACGCACGCAAAGCCGAGTCGGCGAAGCGCGGCAAAGAGCGCGGCATTGGGCTTTGCTACTATATCGAATCCACCATGGGCCCGGAGCAGGAGATGGCGGCGATCCGGTTCGACGAGGACGGTACCGTGATCGTCGCGGTGGGAACACAGTCGACCGGGCAGGGACACGAGACTGCCTACGCGCAAGTCCTGCACGAGAAGCTCGGCGTGCCGTTCGAGTCAATCCGCGTGGTTCAAGGCGATACCGACATGCTGCGCAATGGCGGTGGCACCGGCGGGTCTCGGTCACTCACCGCCGAGGGTTGGGCGATCCGGGAAGCCGCCGACGAAGTGATCGACAAAGGCAAACACTATGCCGCGCAGCTTCTCGAAGCGGCGGTGACCGATATCGAATTTGGCGAAGGCGCGTTCCGCATTACCGGGACCGACCGGACGATCGCGATGCTCGACTTGGCCCGTGAAGCCAAGGCGATGGCGACGCCGCCGGAGGGGGTCGAAGACGGTCTCGACAGTGAAAAAGAAATCACTGTCGGGGCCTGGACATTCCCCAATGGCTGTCACGTTGCCGAAGTCGAAATCGATCCCGACACCGGGGTCACCGATGTCGTCCGCTACACGATCGTTGACGATTTTGGCCGCGTGCTCAATCCGCTGCTCGTCGAAGGCCAGGTCCATGGCGGGGTCGTTCAAGGCATCGGCCAAGCGCTCTACGAACACACGGTTCACGATGCCGACGGCCAATTGCTCACCGGCTCGTTCATGGACTACGCCATGCCGCGCGCCGACCAGATGCCGTCGTTCGATTTCGCGACCCATGAAGTGCCGTGCGTCAACAATCCCATGGGCGTCAAGGGCTGCGGCGAAGCGGGTTCGCTCGCCTCACCGCCGGCGGTCATCAACGCCATGGTCGACGCCCTGTCCGACCACGGCATCACCCACATCGACATGCCCGCCACGCCCCAAGCGGTTTGGCAAATGTTGCAGCAGTAGCGGCAAAGCACTTACCCGCAATGCGTTCACCCCCACCCAACCCTCCCCCATCAAGGGGGGGGGCTTTCACGTGCGGCGTTTTTTGATGATTTCTTCTTGGATTCGAGTGAGGACTCCGTCGATGTTTGAATGCACATCAGAGTTCCAAAAGCGAAGCACGGAGAATCCTTCCGAACGAAGCCATTGATCGCGCTTGGCGTCAGAGGTAGATCCCTCTTTCCAAGCATGTTGGCTGCCGTCGACTTCGATGACGATTTTGGGCAGGTAGCAAACGAAATCGACGATGTAGGGACCGATTGGCGCCTGTCGTCGGGATTTGCAGTCACTTATTTGATTTTTGCGCAATCGCGCCCAAAGGCGTCTCTCCGCATCGGTCGAGCGTGTTCGCAATAGGCGGGCGCGCTTTATGGACATGAGATGCCCTGATCCCCAGTGATTAGCCCTCCCCCTTGATGGGGGAGGGTTGGGTGGGGGTGACTGCCTCGACTATTAGGTCACTTTACTCCGCCGCCATAGCGGTCGCGTCGGTGGCGCGGAGGAGGGTGCCGGGCAGTGCGCCGGTGTGTTCGCCATTCTCAAACGTGACCGTACCGGCGACCATGGTTGTGCGATAGCCGTCGGCGCGTTGAATGAAGCGGCGGCCGCCGGTCGGTAGGTCGTAGACGATTTCCGGTTTGCGCGGCATCAGGGCGTCGAAGTCGATGATGTTGATGTCGGCACGCTTGCCGGGCGCGAGCACGCCGCGATCGTGGAAGCCGAAATAGCCGGCGGGCCGCCCCGTTTGCTGGTGAACGAGCCATTCGAGCGGCAGTTTTTCGCCGCGTGTACGGCCCCGTGCCCAGTGGCTGACCAAGTACGTCGGATTGCTCGCATCGCAGATCACACTGCAGTGTGCACCGCCGTCGCCGAGCCCGACCATGGTGACGTCGTGCTGCATCATTGCGCGAATGTCTTCGTGGTCACCGCGCGCGTAATTGAACAACGGGAAGAAAATCAAGGCGTGTCCGTCATCGCTTAACAAGTGGTCATAGACGAGGTCCGCCGCCGCGCGTCCTTCGCGCTCCGCGATCGCCGCGAAGCTCGTATCCGCCGCAGGCTCGTAATCGGGCGGATCCATCAACGGAAACATCTTGTTGAAATCGCGTGCGATGGCGCGGCCGATGGGATCCTTGTGTTCGACCTGCTCGTCGATGATTGCGCGCCGTCTTTCAGGATTGCGCATTGCCTCCACGCGGTCTTTGAGCGGCAAGTGCGCAATTTCGCGATAGGCCGCGCGCGTCGAAAACGGGTTCATTCGTGCTTCGAGGCCAAGCAGCACGCCGATAGGCCGCGCGGCGACTTGAGCGGTGATGTCGGCGCCGTCGTCACGCGCGCTTTGGCACTGTGCGGCGAGATCGCGCCACATATCCGGATGGCGGTCCGTTTGCGCCATTAGGAACCAAACCGGCCGCTGTGACTCCTTCGCCAGTTTGCGCATCCAATCGAATTCGGCGTCGACATCCTTGAAGTCGGTCACGAGTCCGAAGGTGCCGCGCCCGACATCGCGCAGCGCGCGTCCGATGCCGATCAACTCGTCGGTGTCCGCATACATTTCAGGCACCGGCTTGCCATCGACCGTCCGGTGCAATTCGGTGCGGGACGTCGTGAAGCCGAAGGCGCCCGCCCGTACGCCCTCGCGCACGATTGCGGCCATGGCATCGATATCGTCCGCCGTCGCGATTTCACAATCGGCGCCGCGCTGACCCATGACATACGCGCGGACCGCGCCGTGCGGGACCTGCGTCGCGACGTCGACCGCGCGCGGTTGCGCTTCTAGCGCGTCCAGATACTCGCCGAAGCTTTCCCAGCCCCACGGTATGCCCTCCGCGAGCGCGGTGCCCGGAATGTCTTCCACGCCTTCCATCAGCCCGATCAGCCAGTCATGAGAATCCGGCTTCACCGGCGCGAATCCGACGCCGCAATTGCCCATCATCACCGTGGTCACGCCATGCCAGCAGGATGGTGAAATCAGCGGATCCCAGGTCGCCTGCCCGTCATAATGCGTATGCACGTCGACCCAGCCTGGCGACACAATCGCGCCGTCGGCGTCCATTTCGCGCTTTCCCGGTCCGGCCTTGCCGTCCGCGCTGGCGATCAAACCGCCCTGAATCGCGATATCTCCGGTCCTTTTGGGGGCGCCGGTACCGTCAACAATCGTGCCGTTTCGAATGACCAGGTCGTGCATGGCAATGCCTCCAATCCACTCGACACGAGAATATCGGATTTGTGGCGCGGGCGCATCGGCTCCGGACTCGCCCCCGATCCTCGCATGGGCTATCGTCCGCGTCCATCAGGCCCAGAGAAGGCCGGGACGATAGGGTTGGGACGGTTTTGGCGCGCACAGTGTTTCTTTTGTGCCTCGCGCTCTGGCATTTTGCCTGCGCGACAGAGGCTTTTGCGGCCAAACAGCCGCGACCGGGACCAAGCGGGACCTATGTCGAGCGGTTCCTTGTTAAGAAAGCGCTGGGGAACCTCAACCCGGCGGCCGATCGATACGGCGAGGTAGAGGGTGATCCACCGGCGATCCCGCTCTATGCCGGCGACGACCTGATTGGCTACGCCTTCGACACCTTTGATACCACCAAGGCGGTTGGCTATTCCCGCAAGCCTTTTCACGTCCTCGCCGCTTTCGACCTGGAAGGCCGGCTGACAGGCACCCATCTCGCGTGGCATGTCGAGCCGATTACCCTACTCGGCCGCGACGACGACGATTTCATCGAGTATCTCGCGCAATTCGTTGGGCATGACGTGCGCGGCGGCTTACGGGTGCTATTCGACGGATCGGTTCGCGAAGGCACGCGCTCGACCGCTGAAACTGAAATCGACGGCATCAGCCGGATTACCACGAGCTCGATGCTGTTCGCCGACTCGATCATTCGCGGCGCGCGCATGGTGGCAGCGGCGCGCGGTATAGAACTGAGTGCGACTGGCGTGTCGCGGCGTCTGGAAATGGAGCAGTTCGAAGAACAATCTTGGCCCAGCATGGTCGCCGACGGTTCCCTAGAAACGTTGCGCATAAGCCAGGCGGACATTGCCGAGCTCTACGCAGGCGAGCCCGATCGGGCGCCGCCGCCAACCGTAAACAGCAGTGACGCTGAAGCGCCGTTCCTCGAAATCTGGACGGCGCTGATCAATCCGTCGGGCATCGGCATCAATTTGTTGGGGCGTCGCGGTTACCGGCGTTTCGCGGTCGGACGGTCGCTCGCGGACTCGACCATTTTTGTCGCGACGCGCGGCGCTTATCCGGTTTTGCCCATGCCTGATGCTGAACAGCCATCGCTTCCGGCGATGCAGATTGTTCAAGGGGAACGGACCTATCGCCTGACCCTGGATCGTTATGAGCCGATTCAGTACTTCGACATCGCCGATCTGCCCGACGGTGTCACGCAGGGCATGTTCCATTTTTCGTCCAGCGAGGGCCTTGATCCGACCTTGCCTTGGCGTCTCGAATTGGCAATTTCCGGGGAAAGCGAGACCGACTTGGGGCCGGTTGTGTCTGTGCCATATGCCCTGCCGGGCTGGTATGTGATCGGCGATCCGCCGCCGGTCGGTGCTGATCCGCCACCGCCGATTGCCTTTGCGACGCTCACGGAAGAGGCAGAGGAGACGGCGAACGTCGCCACAGAAGGGGCGGAGACCAGCGCCGTGCCCGCTGGGCCCGACTGGCGCGCGCAATGGCGCGAACAAGAGCGATCGCTCATTCTGCTTGGTGCGTCTTTGGCCGCACTGCTGCTTATCTTGTCTTTGCAAGAGGCGATCGTGCGGCGGCCGCGTCTTCACGTCGCGCTGCGGGTCGGTTTCTTGGCCTGGACCCTTGTTTGGATCGGCTGGGTGGCGAGCGCGCAGTTGAGCGTCATTCACGTGCTCAATTGGGTGCAGTCCCTGGGCGCGGGCGTCGATTGGGCTTTCTTCCTGATGGAACCGTTGATCTTCCTGCTGACCGCATTCGTCGCGGTATCCGTAATCCTATGGGGGCGGGCGGCGTTTTGCGGGTGGCTGTGTCCTTTCGGCGCGTTTCAAGAGCTGCTAAATCGGCTTGCTGTCTTTTTGCGAGTTCCCCAATACGAGATCCCTCCGGCCATCGCCGAACGTCTGAAGGCGGTGAAATATCTCATCTTCATCGCGCTTGTCGGGCTGACGTTCTACGCGGTGGATCTCGCCTACGCCGCGTCCGGCGTTGAACCTTTTAAGGCGGCGATCACGTTCCGGTTCGACGCGCCGTGGCCGGCCGTGCTTTATGCCGTTGTGCTGCTCGCCATTGGTCTGACGGTCGAGCGTTTTTATTGCCGCTTTATCTGCCCGCTGGGTGCAGGCCTCGCCATCCTGGGGCGGTTTCGGATGTTCGATTGGCTCAAACGGCGGGCCGAATGCGGCAACCCTTGCAGCCGTTGCGAGAGCGCGTGCCCTGTTCGGGCCATTCAGCCAGACGGCCGCATCGACATGAATGAATGTTTCTACTGTCTCGATTGCCAGGTGGTCTACTACGATGCACATCAGTGTCCGCCGCTGATCAAACGGCGTAAAAGGCTGGAGGCGGCGGCGCCCGATTTGGTGCATGTTATTGAGCCGGCGGCCGCGCCCGACCGGTAAAGGACGCAAAGGAGTGTCTATGGCCCGACTGGTGGCGATATTTTGGGCGGTCTCGCTGTTGTTCGCCGCATCCGTCGCCTGGGCGGATGATCCGCCCGAGCAAGCGGCCGACGACGGCCCGACGGTCGGTGTCGACGCGACACTCGCGCGCTGGAACGACAAGGACATGGGCGCGGAATGGGTGACATTGGAACGCGCCCAAACATTGTTTGCCGGCGCGACCAGCATCGACTCCTTGGACGGTACGCCGCCGGCCGCACCGGTCTATGTCGATGACCGGCTCGAAGGCTACATGTTCCTGACCATCGACGCGACGCGCTCGCTCGGCTTTTCCTCGCAGCCCTTCTATATAGCGGTCGGTTTGCGCCTGGATGGCACGCTGAGCGGCATCGACATTGTCGAGCACAATGAGCCGATCATCGATCTTTATATGCTGCAGGAGCGCGTGCCCCGCTTCATTTCGCAGTTTCCGGGCATCGATATTCGCGAACCTATCCGTGTGCGGACAACGCGGGTAGAGGAACCGGGAACCATCGACGGCATCAGCGCGGCCACGATTAGTGCCGTGCTATTCAACGACGCCATTATCAATGCCGCGCGCAAGGTGGCGCAGGGCCGGGGCTTTACGCTGAGCGATGAGCCCATGGTCGATTTAATCGGCTTCGTCGACGTCGGATTTCCGGCACTGGTCGCGGACGGGTCGGTCGGACGATTGCGCGTGACCGAAGCCGAGCTTGCCGAGTCAAGCGTGACAGATCCGGACCTGGCGACGAACGAACAATTGCTCGGTCTGACCGTGCCGCGGACGGATGAATCGACCGGCGAGGCCCTGATCACCGACCTCTACTTCGCGCCGGTAACCGCGCCGACCATCGGACGAAATCTGTTTGGCGAGCGCAAATACAACATGTTCGTCAGCGGCCGGGACCATCGCGACCTGATGGTGCTCATGATGGCGCGCGGACCGTATTTGTTCGATCAGCACAAGCTGCAGGTCAGCGGCGCGCTCGACCGCATACGCATCGCGCAAAACGGCAAAATTTTTCCGCTAACGCGCGAACAGTACCGCTTCATCAATTTCCTTCCGGGCAAGGACAAACCGGCGTTCACCCAAATCGGACTCTATTGGCTCAAGGCGGACGAGGGCATCGACCCGCTTGCGCCGTGGCGGTTGGAATTGGTGGTCTCGGATCGCAATGGTGCCGACAGCGCCGTGTTTGGCGCGGACTATGCGCTGGCCGAGACCTACATCGTGCGGCCGACAAAGGTGGCGTCCGCGCCGCTCAATGACGGGCCGATCTGGCTCGCGGCCTGGCAGGCGCAATCGACGAACATCGGCATTTTGATCGCCGCGTTGATCGTGTTGACCGGGATTCTGTTGTTCATGGAACAGCTGACCCGTCGGCCGAAATTATTCACCGCGATCCGATTGGGGTATCTCGCCTTCGTTTTGGTGTGGCTCGGGTGGATCGCCGGCGCTCAGGTGACCATCGTCAACGTGCTGACCTGGCTTCAGGCGGCGGTCGGCGATTTCAGTTTCGACGTGTTCATGTCGGATCCGCTGATCGCCGTGTTGATCCTGTTCGTCGTCGTCACGTTCGTGCTTTGGGGACGCGGCGTGTTTTGCGGTTGGCTGTGTCCCTTCGGCGCGCTCCAGGAATTGCTGGCCAAAGCGGCGCGCGCGCTTCGGATACCGGAATGGCGCCCGTCATTTCGCGTGCACCGCATGATGTGGCCGGTGAAATACGCGGTATTGGCGGTGCTCGTGGTCTTGTCGTTCATTTCCATGGTCGATGCCGGCAAGGCCGCCGAGGTCGAACCCTTCAAAACCGCAATCTCGCTCTATTTCATTCGCGAATGGCCCTATGTGCTTTATGCCGTGACGCTGCTCGTGGCAGGTCTGTTCATCGAACGGTTTTTCTGCCGCTTCATTTGTCCGCTCGGGGCGGCCATGGCGATCGGTGGCAAGCTCCGCTTACGCCCGCTGAAATTCCTGAGGCGCCGCGCCGAGTGCGGCAGTCCGTGTCAGCTCTGCGCGCACAAATGTCCGATCCAGGCGATCGAACCCAGCGGCAAGATCAACATGAACGAGTGCTTCTATTGCCTCGATTGCCAGGTCGCCTATTACGACGAGCATGTCTGCCCGCCACTCGTCGCCCAACGCAAACGGCGTGAAAGGGAGCGCGACGTGCCTATTGTGGAACCCGCGACGGCATAGTCGGCTCCATTTGGCATGCCACGCCCGGGGGGAGGGGAAGACTCAACCGTCTTCCGCGCTCACCATTCCTTCCCGTATCGCGAACCTCGTGACATCCGCCAAAGAATTCGTATCGAGCTTATTCATAATTTTTGAGCGATGCGTGTCGATGGTGTTCTTGCTGATGCCAAGTTTTGCCGCCACTTCTTTGGCCGATAGGCCCAGAGCCAAATAGCGCGCGACCTCGATTTCACGTTTCGTGAGCCTCGTGTGTTTCCGTTCGAAGCTTTTTGAGCTTTGCGCCGCATAGTCACGAACGACAATGTCCCGGCTCTTTTGGCACAAGTAGGTCTGGCGTTGCGCTACCTGAAAAATGCCTTCGGAAATCTCTTCGGCAGAAGCTGATTTGTGAACGAATCCCAAGGCGCCAGCCGCCAGCATACCGGAAATGGTATGCCGCTCTGAATGCGTCGAAAATGCCAAGATGCCAATTCTTGGCCACCTATCGGAAATCGTACGGGCGAGTTCCACGCCGCTCGAGCCGTTCAGGGCAACGTCCATCAATATGACATTGGGGTCCTTTGTTTCGATCAGCGCAAACAATTCATCGGGCTGACCGGTCCCACCGACGATCGAGATGTTGTCATAGGCGTCCAGCATTACCCGGATTCCGGCCAATATCACCGCATGATCGTCGACCATTATGAGCTTTGTATGCATATTCAAAGTTCGCGGTAATTGCCGTTTGGCAATAATGGCGAAAGAAGCTTTCTGGTCGTCTCAGGACCAATTTTCGATTGGCGGTAGCCGCAGATTGTACGAGGGGCCTTTGCCGTAGGCGCGCTGGGCTTCCGGACTTTGGGGGCAGGCGTTTTTCAACGCCCGCCCAAGCGAAAAGGTTGTCAACTAACCGGAAACGCCGCTCATCTGATATTCGCCATCAAAGCAAGCGAAGTAGTGACTCTCGCTTTCGATGTCGATGCCCCAAGTCCCGGTTCCTTTCGCATCAACAAACTTGCCGGTCAGACCTTCCATCGTCCATGCTCCATTGGATGGCGTGTCAAAGGCACCGGTAATTCGAACTTTATCTCCGTCCTTGTCCGTGCGCACGCACTGGATATTTGCGCTGATCGGGGCACCGTCCTTGATTTCGATGGATCCCATGCAGGGCCCGTACATGCCATGCAGTGGGCCCGATCGATCATTGAGAACGTAGCCTGTGCCGAATGCGTTTGAGTTCACAAGGATGTGGTTTTCGGCGATTTCTAGAACTTCGACACTGGTGTAGTACCCGCCATAGCAACCGGCCGCTGAGTCAGCCTGCGCTTGCGCCGATATAGCAATTGTTCCGGCAACAAAAGTTGCCGCGACGCCGATGATCTTGATATTCATTGTCGTATCCTCCCTGACTGTTTCATTACGAACTCCGCTGGGCGCTCTTCGAGGCCCGATTTGGAGCGTTCGGATAGCGGCCAAAAAATCGCCGCATCAGTCTCGGATGACTTCCCCCTACTTTTTGGCCCGAGGTCTCGTTTAGCTATTCGCCTCGGTGGAACTTCCCCTGACAGTTGAATCAGTCTTAGCTGCTTGGGGGACCGCCACCTTTGCCAAAAGTGGACACCAGGATATTGTTACACAACTATTTGGCTCCCCCCATTTGGGGGGGAAGATGAAAGAGTGTTTGTTTTTCGTTGATATGTGCATTTCGCAAGGAGAGGCGATCTTGCGGCTGATTGACGAAGCAGAACAACTGAATGCGGTTATTAGCGATATTTATGCGGCTACTTTGGACAAGGGCCATTGGACCCATGCGCTTAAGCAAATGGATCGAATCCTTGACACCAATGGTACCGTTTACGTACGTGCTGTTGGCGACGATCAGGGCGTAACGGAACTACCGGAAAAGCGACATTCCGGCATGCCGCGGGCTGATCTTGGATGGCAGGATTACCTGGCGCATGCCCATTTGGACCCGAGAATTCCGTATTCCCGGTCAACACCACCGATGTCGGTCTTCACGGAATACGATTTTATTACTGATGACCAGATCGACCGCCATCCCTTCTACCAGGACTTTATGGCGAAGTGGGACCTCAGATACACCATAGGCAGCGTGATGCCCGGGCGTGGGGACGATTTCCTGTTTCTGGCCTCCATGCGCAGCCCGAGACAAGAGGCGCCGGACGGGCGTGATTTGAGACTGGGTCAAATTATCGCTTGCCACGTGGGCCGATCGAGTGAGATCGAGCGTCGTATCGCCGGTCACGTGACGATGCAACGCGCCTTGATGGACAGCCTGGATCAAGTGCCTGATGGTCTCTTCATCACCCGTGTTGATGGACGTCTGCTGCACGCCAACAAGTGCGCGGAAAACATGCTCGAAGACAGAAATCCATTCGTCGATACAGGCGGTGTCTTGCGACCAATCCATCGCGACAGCGGCGCAGCGTTTCAAAAAATGCTTGGTGACATGGCACAGCTCCTGGACAAACAGACGAAGTTACCAACCGCGATGAGGCTGCCGGGAGCCGGTGACGCCGGCGAGTTTCAAGTTCGTGCGATGCCCTTAACTGGTTCCGAAAGCCGTACGGCTCTCTTGGATGGGGTCGCTCAGGGGGCGATACTAATCGTGGTTAGTGGCCCGAACATCGAACACGCGTCGAATCCTGATCGACTTGCACTGTTGTTCGATCTCACACCCGCCGAAGCCCGACTTGCTGCCGGTTTGGCGAATGGTCTATCCCTCGATGATATTTCCAATGAGCTTGCCATCGCGAAGAGCACCGTGCGATGGACGCTCAAACGCCTGAAGGTGAAGACTGACTGTTCGCGTCAAACTGAGCTTGTCCGGCTTTTTTCAACAGCCGCTGCGAGTTGGTAATTGAACGGGCGCTTGCCGATTAAAATAGTGTGCTATTGATCGGCAGCCCTATTCATCCGCGTTCTCTTATGAACTCCCGGGTCGGCGGGTCCAGATATCCGAACCGGCTCCTTGACCCACAAATCGTCACAATTTGAACCTCACGCAGTGGGTGGCCGCAAATCATCTGACCGGATCGACCTGTCCGATCGATCCGATTTCCGGCAGTTAAGGGCCGCGTTGCGCCACCGGTCAATCTCGTCCCCAATTTCCGGCAGTAGGTGAGGCGTGGCGACAAGATCGGTATCAGAAAGAAATCTCGCTCAATCTGTGGCGCAGCGGTCGAAGCGTGTTGTGTTGGGGGTGGTATGCCCGCAAACTGACCATGAAGATGGCAAGAATTTTGATCACGGGTTGCGATCGCGGCATTGGCCGCGCCATGTGTCTGCAGCTTCACGCGCGCGGCGAAGAGGTGATAGCGGCGTGCCTCACGGATTCCGAAGAATTGAGGGAGAGCGGCCTACGCGTCGAGCCCCACGTCGATGTGACGGAGGACGATGCCGTTCGCCGACTCGCCGAGCGCCTGACCGCGGACGGCGTTCGACTTGATTGGCTGGTTAGCGTTGCCGGCGTCTTGGGCGTCGATGAGTTCGGCAGCATCGCGTTCGACGATATGCGCCGGCAGTTTGAAATTAATGCGCTCGGTCCGTTGCGGCTCGTCCAGGCGCTATCGGACCGGCTTGGCGACGGATCCAAGGTCGGCATCGTAACCAGCCGGGTCGGCTCGCTCGGCGACAATAGCACTGGCGGCATGTATGCCTATCGCGCCAGCAAAGCGGCGGCGAATATGATCGGACTGAACCTGCACCACGATCTGAAGGCGCGCGGTGTCGCTGTTCTGATGCTCCATCCGGGCTTGGTCGCCACGGATCTCACAAAAGACTTTCCGCGCGATCTGCCATGGATCAAGCCCGATGAGGCTGCCGCCGGTCTGATACAAAACATGGACGAACTGACCTTGGAAACCGCAGGCCGGTTTCGCCACGCAAATGGTGAAGACTTGCCTTGGTGAGGGCGTGACGAATTCGTTCGATTATTAAGAGAACTTGCGTCCGCGCCGCACGAGTGTTGTCTCGTGCGGCGCATCACAAAGAGCGCTGTCGATTAAACCTCGCCGTGGAAGTAATCGACGTTCGCGCCTTTTTCGTAGAACTTCAGGACGTACTGATTGGAAACGTCTTTGCCGGCGTAGAAGTCCGCCAGCACTTGGTTCCATTCGGCGCCGCCGAATACACCGATTTTGCCTGAATCAGGGTACTCCGTCACTTCGGGCACATAGTTGGTCGAGAGACAGAGGTAAACGAGCTCGGCATCGCCGGTATTGACCAGCTTGTGTGCGTGCTCGCGGCCTTTCGGCAAGGACGCGTAGTCGCCCGCCGACACCACAATATCGTCATCGCCGATGCTGAGTGTGCCGCTGCCTTCCAGGACGTAGATCGCTTCTTCATTGGCGTGGTGGGAATGACGCGGGAAGGCGTACCGGCCGGGCGCCACGCGAAAATAGCTGCACCCGAGTTCCACACCGCCAGTTGAGCTGCCGAGACCTTTCACCGCGTGATGAAATTTGTCTTCAACAGCGACTTCTTTCTCCTCGATTTCGCTAATGTTGATAACGTGCTTGTGGCGAGCCATCTCAAAACCTCCCATGAAATCAAGCCGGTATCGCTCCCGGCATCCGAAGCGGTTTGCCGCGTCGTCGGTCATAGGAACGCGCCGTCGCACTATGTATCGCGGACCCTATTGTCGCCGTATTCTTATTGAGTCAGTGACGAGAACGACCGACGTCGATCCACTTATCGCTACATGTTGGTATAAATTGGGTCGGCTATTCAATATGCCTTTCGAGAACGATTTTGACGGCAGCGGCATGAAGCGCCATGTTTTGATTGAATGTGTCCGCGCGCGTAGGCCCATCGCATTTTGCATGGTTGCTGTGCTCGCGCTTATGGGCTGCACCTATACCTACGATCCATCGAGGTCTGCCATGTCCGGGGCCGCGCCAGCGCACCACACCGACGACGGAAAGTTCATTAACCCACCGGATAGTCCGGTGAGAGACCATTCGTTCGGCACCATGGCGTCATTCCTTTGGGGGCAGTTCGTTGATCGCACGGTTCACGAACCCGGCCCCGAAATCCAGATGGCGCGCGCCGAAGCGACACGAGGGATCGCGGCGGCGAGCAATCCGTCCATCACCTGGCTCGGTCATGCCAGTTTTCTGATCCGTCTTGATGGCAAGACCATTTTGACCGACCCGTATCTTGGCGATGTGGCGGGGCCCATGGGTCTCGGGCCGAAACGGTTTGCGCCACCGCCGATTGCGGTCGAGGATTTGCCGCCCATCGACATATTGGTGCTGAGTCACAATCACTATGACCACCTGGACCTGAGCACGATCGAGAACTTGTCGGGCAAGGATCGCGTGCAGGTCTTCGTGCCGCTTGGTCTCAGCGGGTATTTCCGGGACGCGGGTTACACGAGCGTCTCTGAAATGGATTGGTGGCAGAGCGAACATATTGGCCCGATTGAAATTCAAGCATTGCCGGCGGTGCATTTTTCCGGCCGCGGCCTCTTTGACCGCAATCGAACACTGTGGGCGAGTTTTGCCATCCGCTCCCAGGGTTTGACGCTTTGGTTTTCGGGCGATACCGCGGCAGGCGGCATATTTGAGGAGATTGGCCGGCGTGCGGGACCGTTCGATCTTGCGATGATCGGCATCGGCGCGTACGAGCCGCGCGCCATCATGAAATCCTCCCACGCGACACCGGAAGAAGCGATCGACATTCTGCAAGCGGTCCGCGCCAGCAAAGCCATCGGCATGCACTGGGGCACGGTGAAGTTGACGTCGGAAGATCCTTTTGAGGCTGCGCCGCGCTACAAGGCTGCGGCACGGGCCAAGGGCTATGGCGAAGAGAACGCCTGGATTCTCAAGATTGGCGAGACGCGCGACCTA
>JANQOH010000205.1 GCA_028289725.1 Alphaproteobacteria bacterium | reverse complement strand
GCGCCAGCTTGCCTTGATCATGGGCATTGAGTTGATTCGCTTCGATATGTCGGAATATATGGAACGGCATACGGTGTCGCGGCTGCTTGGTGCGCCGCCGGGCTATGTTGGATTTGATCAAGGCGGTTTGCTGACCGATGCGATCGACCAGCATCCGCACGGGGTGTTGCTGCTCGCCGAGATCGAGAAAGCGCACCCGGATCTGTTCAATATCCTGCTTCAAGTCATGGATCACGGAAAGCTGACCGACAACAACGGCAAACAAGTGGATTTCCGTAATGTCATCTTGATCATGACCACCAACGCCGGCGCGTCGGATCTTGCCAAACCGGCCATTGGTTTCGGTCGAGACACGCGCGAAGGTGATGATGAAGAAGCGATCAACCGGATGTTCTCGCCGGAATTCCGGAATCGCCTCGACGCCACGATCGGGTTCCACAATCTGTCGCCTGAGGTCGTGCACCGCGTTGTCGACAAGTTTGTCGTGCAGCTCGAGGGCCAACTTGCGGACCGCAGCGTAACCATTGAGCTGACCGACGATTCGCGGGATTGGCTTGCCAATAAGGGCTACGACAAACTGTATGGCGCGCGCCCGTTGGCCCGTGTCATTCAGGAGTACATCAAGAAGCCATTGGCCGATCAGCTGTTGTTTGGCGACTTGGTTGATGGCGGGCATGTCAAAGTCTTGGTGAAAGACAGCAAGCTCGATTTCGAAATCGACACCTCCAAGGTCGAGAAGAAGCCCGATCCGGGCGACGAGGAAGGCGACGGTGACCGGAAGGTATCCGAACCCGTAGACAGCTGAGGCCCCAGTTACATTCTTGCGTGAGGCCGGCTCAGAGGGCCGGCCTTTCGATTCACGGCATGTTTCCGGGCTTGCGCACTTCGATGTGTATGTGATCGTCATGCCGCGCCGCATGACAGCCGGCAAAGCGAACCTTCATGTTAGCGCTGCCTAGGCGCTTTGCCAGATATGGCTCGATGAAAATCCGGTCCACAGCCCGCAAATTCTCATCAGACAAATAGTCCAACATTTCCGATGTTCGTTGGGCATCGAGTGTCAGATAGTCGAATCTGCCTTGCAGAAATGCCATGTGCCATCGAAGCATACCGCCATCGGAACACGTCGGATCTCGACGCGGTTCGGGCCAAACGGGCGACAAAGCCCAGTAGCCGATTGGCCAGGCGCCAGCCGTCGCACGCGCCTTGCCGCTTCGCCCGTCGATGTAAAACAGCGAGACGTCAAGCTTGCCTCCGTCGTCGTGGCTCAAGTGCGGCAGCAGCGGCAGACCAAGCGGGAACGGAAAATCAGCGTCGAGATAGGTGGTGACAGTGCCAGGGAATTGCTGCGCCATGTGACCGGCAAGACCTTCCAGTACGGTCCGCATTTCTGGTCTGACATAGTGCCGGTTCAGGGCGCAATAGAGCGGTGAATTGGCGGCATACGGAGCATCGTCGCGTGCAAGACAATTGAGCGGCACGCGGCCAAAGGCTGGCGCTACGATTGGAACAATCCAAACCGTCGCGACGCCATATAGGACCGCAAACGATAGGGTGATTGCGATTGTCCGACACCAATGCGATTGGGCGCCAAAAGCGTTGGCAATTCCGATAGCGAGCCATAGAACCAGTCCGCCAATGGCTGTCGCGAGCGTCAACAGGGCGACGGCACACAGGCTGATGAGAATGCCCGCGATCGAGAGGCCTCCGGCTAGTGGGCCGAATATGACTTTGAGGATGCTGATGGACGACGCTTTCGACGTACTACCCAAAACAAATGAAAACCAACGTCGTTGCTCTACCCAATAAATCCACAATAACATTGGCAATGGTCGCGCGAAGATAAACGATGTCGACCAAAAACCGTAAAACCAATCCCATGCAGCCGTGCTTGGGCGAAGGATTGTGCCGATCGTTCGACGCGCTCGGGCGTGAGCCACATGATTAGAAGCAGGCCGAGACAAATCATCGTCAATGCGCCCGAGACGGCTCGTAAAAGCGGCAAGCCGAATTGCGTGATCGCATGATCCATCTGACCCACAGCACAATTATTTCGCGAGTATCAGCGATTTCAATGGCGCGACCGAATGAGGTCAAGCATAGAGATATTAGATCGGTGCTCAGTGCGCACGGTTATGCCAAAATCAGGCAGAGTCAGCGAAGAGAAGGTTTTTTTCTATGCCGGATGCGGATCACGAATTGACGCCCGCCTGGGCGGGTGTGCGAGAGCGGGTCAAGCGCTTCATCGAAACGCATGTCTATCCCGTCGAGGAACAACTCGACGATGCGCCGATTGACGACTATCTGGCGGTGATGCGGCCGCTCATGGATCGAGCTAAGGCGGATGGCTTATGGGCGCTTGGCCATCCAAAGGAAATCGGCGGTAAGGGCATGCCGTTCATGGACTATGTGTTTGTCAACGAAGTGGTTGGCCGGTCCGAACACGCCATGGTCGCGCTCGGGACGCATTCGCTGCAAGATTCGATCATGCTCCATTTCTACGCCGACGAGGCCTGGCGCGAACGATATCTCGCGCCTCTGGTCGCGGGGGAGGTGTTTCCCTCGATTGGAATGACCGAGCCAGCCGTTGCCTCAAGTGACCCGACGCAACTTGAGACCATCGCGGTTCTGGATGCCGATGAGTGGGTCATCAATGGCCGAAAATGGTTTACGACGTGGGCGAACCGCGCGGCTTACACAACGGTTTTTGCACGCACCGAACCGGAAGGCACGCCACGCCACGAAGCGTTCAGCATGATCGTCGTACCGACCGACACGCCGGGCTACAACATCGTGCGCGAAACACCTGTGTTCGGCATGCAAGGCGGGCACTGCGAAGTCGCCTATGACAATGTCAGGGTGCCCAAAAGCCATTTGCTCGGCCCACGCGGACACGGGTTCAAGGTCGCGCAAAAGCGTCTTGGCCCCGGGCGGATCTTTCATTGCATGCGTTGGCTCGGTCAGGCGCAGCGCGCCTTCGATCTGATGTGTCGGCGCGCAAACGACCGGGTGGCGTTCGGGACGCCGCTCGCCGACAAGCAACTCGTGCAAAAAATGGTGTTCGATTCCGCGGCCGAAATCCAGGCCTGTCGGTTGCTCACACTCGATGCCGCCCGGATGATCGATGCGGGCGATGAGGCGCGCGTTGAAATCGGCCTGATCAAGGTCGTCGGCGCTGAGATGGTGCACAATGTGATCGATCGCGCGATCCAGGTGCACGGCGCAATGGGAATCACGGCCGATACGCCGTTGGAGCGCATGTATCGGCACGCCCGGTTCGCCCGCATTTATGATGGGCCGGACGAAGTCCATATCCAATCCACAGCGCGCCGGATCCTGCGCACCTATGCGCAGGGCGGCGGCTGGGACTTCGGCGAACGGGCGCTCGCCTCGGGCGGTTAGTACATCACCCGGACCGGGGGTATGGACGGCGCTAGCATGTTGCCAAGCACGGTCATCGTCGCGATGGGGCCGCGGGCGAATTCGGCGGCCATATCGCCGATGTGCGTTAGCGTTTCGCCGTCGGGCGTGTCCACGCCCGCAGCGGGCGCCATCTCAGACGCCAAGCTTTCCGCGATTGCGTCCGCGCGCTCGAAGGCCGTTTGCGCTAAACCCTCGAC
>JANQOH010000200.1 GCA_028289725.1 Alphaproteobacteria bacterium | reverse complement strand
CGCTCGGTAGCATCCTGATACTGCTCCGCTTGTTGCGTTGGCGCGGCTGGCGGACCGCCCGCGAACCATTGGTACTCATCCTCCATGTTGGCTATGCGTGGCTGCCGGTCTGGATGATGCTGACCGCCCTTCACGTTGCTTCGCCGGCGGTGATCGACGCGTCGACCGCATTGCATGCCTTGACGGCCGGCGCGATTGGCACGATGACCCTCGCCGTCATGAGCCGCGCAACGCTCGGCCATTCCGGACGGCCCCTCATTGCCGATCGTTTGACTTCTGTCTTTTATGTTCTGGTGGTCGGCGGTGCGGCGCTTCGCGTTCTCGCGCCCGTCCTGCCGTTCGATTATGTCGCGCTCTTAACCGTCTCCGGATTGGCTTGGTCCGCCGGCTTCGCCCTGTTCGCGATCGGATACGCACCAATCTTTTTGCGATTGCGCTAAATCGCGGCGGATCTCTGTGCTTGGCTCGCTAACTGCTTTTATGGATCGTTACCAGGCGCCAGTGGTGCGTCATCGATCGGCATGAGCACGGCGCGCACGAAATTCGTCATCGCGGCCAAGACACGTTCCTGTGCTTCAACATGCGGCGCATGGCCGCAATTTTCGATGAGCATGACATCGACCGGGCCGCCGACCGCGGCCCTGATCATATCGAGCTGGGCGGGCGTGCCGTAAGCATCGTCTTCGCCTTGGATTGCCAGCACCGGACAAGTGATGGCGCGCAAATAGCCTTCGATATGAAAGGCTTCGAACTCCGGCCTCAACCACGTGTTCGCCCAACCGTAAAACGCGCTGTCGACCGTCTCGCCATGGTACCGCGCGAGCTTTTCGCGCAAATCGCCGGCGCGGTAGGCGATCACGGCCTCTTCGATGCTGGCAAGCGACTCGGGCTCGACGAACACATGTGCCGCTTCAGATATGACGCCGCGAATCCGCGTGTCGAGGGTCGCCGCCGCGAGCAACGCAATCGATCCGCCGTCCGAATGGCCGACCAGGATGGCTTGGCGCACGCCGGCCTCGTCCAGAACAGCCGGTAATACTTCGCGCGCTTCAGTGTGCATGAAATCAACCGCGCGTTCGTAGGGCGGCGGCAATGCATCGGAGCCGCCATAGCCGTATCGGTCATAAATCAGCGCGCCGCAACCGGTCGCCGTCGCGAGTGCGCTCGGGAAATCGCGCCACTGGCCGATGCTGCCCAAGCCCTCGTGCAGAAAAACCAAGGTCGGCGCCTGGTCCCCACGCGGGCCGAGCCAGCGTGCGCGCAAACGATGACCGGCCGCGGAAACCATCATGTCTTCCGCGGTCAGTTCGGTGTCCGTCAGATGATCCGTCACAAAGGCGCTCTCATGAGTGGGCGCAGTCTAGACCAGATTGGTGGGCGGTGTAATCGCTATCACACCCACCATGTGCCGCACGCTGGGCGCTGCTATATTGTAAATCTCCCTATCTGATTGAGCCGGAGGAAAAATGTCCGGATCTGGCATCGCCGCGATCATCGTCGTCGGCTTGGTGGTGATTGGTTATGGCTGGTACATCAGCCTGATCACGCGGCGGAATCGGGCACAAGAAGCCCTGTCGTCGATCGACGTGCAGCTGCGGAAGCGGCATGATCTGGTGCCCAACGTGCTGAAGCTCGCGCGGCGCTTCATGGCGCACGAAAAAGAGCTGCTCGATAGTTTGACCACGCTGCGAAGCCAGGCGCAGGCCAGCTATCGCGTGGATGTGCCCGAAGATGTCGCGAAGCACTTGGCGGCCGAAGGGGCGTTGCAGACCGGGCTCGCGCGCCTTTTCGCCGTGGCCGAGAATTATCCCGAACTTCGATCGAGCGAGACCATTATCACCGCCCAGCAGACCTATAGCGAGGTGGAGGGGCATATTGCCGCGGCGCGGCGATTCTACAACAGCGCCGTCACGCGCTTGAACAACGCGATCCAAATCTTCCCGGGCAACCTGATCGCCAATTGGGCCAATGTCCGCGCCATGCCTTTTTTCGAGCTTGAAGACACCGCCGTGCGCGCCCCGGTCGATGCGGATAGCTATTTGGGCAACGCGTAGGATCTGAGGGATCCGTGGCGATCGAATTCGAGGAAACAAATCCGCGCCTCAGGGGATTTGCCGCCTATTACGACCGCGAGATTGCCGGTCACATGGACGATTTCGAGGCCGCGCGCCGCGCCTCTATTTGGCGGGCCTTGCCGATCGCCGGATTGGGCATCGTCGCGGCGGCCATCACGGGCGCGATTTTCGGCACGGGCGCCGGACTGGTCGATTTACCGTGGTTCGGACACGAGAAAACCGACCTGACGTGGATCCCGCTGGTTGCCACCGTCGGATTGTTTGCCTGGGCTTGGTCGGTCGTCGCCAAGTCAAAGCACAAACTGAAGGTTTTTTTGGCCGAGAAAGTGTGCGGCTTTTTTGACCTCGCCTACAGCCCGCACGCAAACGGCTTCCCACTCGCCTGGTTCGCGGATCTTGGCTTGGTGCCCGGTTTTGACCGATCGACCGTGGAAGATCACATCACCGGCCGGCACGATCAGGTCTCGATCAAGCTGGCGGACGCGAAATTGAAGAAACGCCAACGGTCGGGAAAACGGACAAGCTATCGCACCGTGTTCCAGGGCCTGTTGTGCGCGTTTTCGTTCCCCAAAAGATTCAACGGGCGGACCGTGATCGTCAGCGATCACGGCAAGATCCTGAATTGGTTCCAAGGCTTGGCGGTGCCCGGCGAACGCGTGCATTTGGAGGACCCGCGGTTTGAATCAGCCTTCGAGGTCTACACGTCCGATCAAGTCGAAGCGCGCTATTTGCTCACGCCGACCTTCATGGAGCGTGTCTTGGCGCTCGCCGAAAAATACCGCTCGGCGAAACTCCGCCTGGCGTTCGATGGCGACCGGTTGCTGCTGAGCCTCGACCTGCGCGCCGACAGTTTTGAGGCTGGCTCCGTCTTCGAAACCGCGGCCGACCCCAAACGCATCACATCGCTCGTCGAAGATATCTCGCTAATCTACGACCTCATCGACACTTTGGGCCTGACGCTGAAAACACGCGCCTGAGCGCGGCAAGACTAGGCCAAGCGCACATACTCGAAATCGACTGGGTTGCCGTTGATACCGCGGGCCGGCGGCGCGATCCAGTTGGCCATTTTGCCTGGCTCCGTGACCGGTTTCATGAGCGACGCGACAAACGCGAAATCTTCTTCGGTCGGTAGCCAGCTATCTTTGTTTTGCCGCCAAATCGAATCGCTCACCAAAGTTCCTTCGGGCGTAAAGCACCCTTCCGAGAATGCGCCGATTTGCCGGTGAAAAGCCTGGTCCGGCAAGCGCAGTTCATAGTCAAGGTCATGCTCTTCGATGATCTTGTTCCACCGATCCAAGCCGCGCTGACAGTCCTTGGTGAAATCATCTCGCAGCCTTTGATTGAGCGCCGTCAGCTCCGAGGTCCTGAGAACCACGCGGCGTCGATCTTCAAAACTCTGCAATTCGAACTCGTTTTCGGCCAAAAGATGGTCGTCGTCGATCCGTGTTTCGTGGTAACGGCCCTTAAGCCCCGCAGTGTAGTAGTTCGCGGCGTTCGTCGAGATCTCGGACCCAAACAGGTCCGCCGAAACGCTGTAATGAAAGTTGATGTAGCGCTGCAATGTACCGAAATCGATGCCGCCATGCTCGCGCACATCGGCGGGATCATCGAGGTCGTGCTCTTTCATCAATTCGCACGTCCGCCGCACGACGCGCCCCACGCCGGTTTCGCCAACAAACATGTGGTGCGCTTCTTCGGTCAGCATAAAGCGGCAGGTGCGCGACAAGGGGTCGAACGCGGACTCCGCAAGCGACGCGAGCTGATACTTGCCGTCGCGATCCGTAAAATAAGTGAACATGTAAAAGGACAGCCAGTCGGGTGTCGCTTCGTTGAAGGCGCCAAGAATCCGCGGCTTGTCCGGATCGCCCGAGTGGCGGTCGAGCATTTCCTCCGCCTCCTCGCGGCCGTCGCGGCCAAAATGCGCATCCAGCAGATACACCATCGCCCAAAGATGACGCCCTTCCTCGACATTGACCTGGAACAGGTTGCGCAGATCGTACATGGACGGACAGGTTTTGCCGAGAAGACGCTGCTGTTCGACGGATGCCGGTTCGGTATCCCCTTGGGTGACGATGAGCCTGCGAAGTGTTGAACGGTATTCGCCGGGCACGTCTTGCCAAACTGGCTTACCTTTGTGTTCGCCGAATCCGATTTGCCGGTCCTGCTCCGGTTCCGCCAGGAAAATGCCCCAGCGATAATCGGGCATTTTGACATAATCGAAATGCGCCCAACCACCCGTATCCACACTGACGGCGGTGCGCAAATAGACATCGATGTCTTGATAACCATCCGGCCCAAGTTCGCGCCACCAATCGATATAGCGCGGCTGCCATGCCTCCAAAGCGCGTTGCAGACGCTTATTGTCGGACAGGTTGACGTTGTTCGGAATGCGTTGGGAGTAATCGATCGACATCTATTTCAAAACCTTTGTTCACACCCGTTTGAGGTCGAAATCACTGCGCTGGCCGCTGCCGTACAGCGTAAGCGCGCCTTGGGGGCCGACCGCGTTCGGCCGTTGGAAGATCCAATTCTGCCATGCGGTCAAGCGGCCGAATATTTTCGTCTCCATGGTCTCCGGGCCGGCGAAGCGTAGGCTCGCCTCCATGCCGGTCAACGCGTCCGGTGAAAAACTCGCGCGCTCTTCGATCGCAAGACGAACCTCGTCATCCCAGTCGATGCCGTCCGGAATAAACGTGACCAGACCGAGATCCTCAGCGGCCACCGCATCGAGTTGTTCGCCGAGAGCATCACGTGCATTTTGCAATGTGGTGGGATCACCCAGAAACCGTGTTTCAAGCCGGCTGAGGCCATTCGCCATCGCCATGGGACCGACATTCATCGACGTGAGGCAAACGGTGGGTGCTGGGCCCTCCTCCGGCTCGTCGTCGAGCATGAAGCTCCGGTCTGCGGCCAGCACGAGTTCGAATAAGGTGCCGACAAAGCAACTTCCGGGCTCCACAAGAGCGATCAGGCTGCGCGACGACAGATCGAACCGCTTGAGCACACGTTTCCAATACAACGTGATTTCGCGCGCCAGCCAATGATCCGCGTTGGCGTGAAGGAAATCATCAATGGCCGCGACATGGGCGCCGTCGCCCACGCTTCTCGCGAC
>JANQOH010000185.1 GCA_028289725.1 Alphaproteobacteria bacterium | reverse complement strand
GCTCGTAAGGGTGGCTTCGGCGGCGCAATAGACGGTCAGGTCGCGGCCTCCGACGATTCAAGCGCATTGGCCACCGAGTGACGGCGGCCCCAAGCCCACGCCATAAATCCCAGCGCGATAATGGCGCCGATCGCGAGCGGCCACCGTAGGCCAATGAACTCGGACGCGGCACCCATGACGACCGCACCGAGGGCGGGACCGCCGCGAAATATCAGACCATAGAGGCTGAGCACCCGTCCGCGCATAGTGCCGTCGACCGCGAACTGCACCAGGGTCTGGGTACTGACGCCAGCGCTGACCATGACAAAACCGAAAATGGCAATGCAGGGCATGGCGAGCACCAGACTGGTCCCCGCGACGAAGCCGAAAGTCGCGAACGAAGCCACCGCCATCGAGACGAGGACCAGAACCGCCAAGCCGTTTTGACCGCCCCGGTGCGCCATCCAAAACCCGCCCGCAATGGCGCCGAGGCCAAGCGTTGCGCTGAGCATGGCGAATGTGTCGGCACCACCGCCGAATACATCGGCCGCGAACCCGGCCATGAGTTCGACCACCGGCCGCACGCCGACCGACATGATCGCCATGAGCAGCAACAAGATGCCGATGCCCGGATGCCGGGCCGCATAATTCACACCGTCGAAAAGATCCCGCAACACCGAGCCGCCGGCAGTACGAGGTTCCTTTTTCTCCAGTTCGTCGACCGATCGAAGCCGCATCAGGGCAAACAGAAACGCGAAATAGCTGATCGCGTTGATGCCGAACGCCGGCGCGGTGCCCCACGCGACGATCAAGGCGCCGGCTATGGCGGGTCCGATGAACCGGGCGAGGTTAAACAGAATGGCGTTAACCGCGACCGCGGTCGGCAAATCCTCGCGCGGCACCAAAGTCGGGATCAACGCGAGACGCGCCGGTTGGTTAAAGCCAAACACCACGCCGTTGAATAAGGCGAGCGCAAGGACGACCCATACATTAATCAGCCCAGTCGCTGTCAACGCAAACAGCGTAAAGGACTGCAGCATGAGGAGCATCTGGGCGGCGCGGATAACCGCGATACGGGGAAAGCGGTCCGCGAACACGCCGCCGATCGGGCCGATCAGAACGGCCGGAAACAAATCAGCGAATGCGACCAACCCGAGCCATGCCCCGGACTCCGTCAGTTCCCAGGTCAGCCAGCCGATCGCGATGCGCTGCACCCAAGTCCCGATCAGCGAGACGCCATTGCCCGCGACAAAAATCCGAAAATTCCGGTGGCCGAGCGTACGGCGAATGGCGGCGAGGCCGGACAGGTCGGTCATCGCCGCTGTCCCAATGCCAGTTTTCGCCGCTCAATCAGGTCAACCATTCGCCCTCTACCGCATTCAAAGCACGACCGAGCGCGCAAGGAGCCGGCCTCTCTGCCGCTCCGCCGCACTTCCGCTCGGTGGAATCGCGCTGGATGTTCAAACATACCGCATGCCGGCCCGGTGCGTCGAATTTGCGCGCCTACCAAGGCCTAAATGCCAAGGATGCAAATGACATCGGCCGTAGGCATGTCTTGCCAGACCCAGGTCACGCGCCTAGCTAAGATGAATCCATGACCGGTGAAACCGAGACTCATACCGAAAGGACGCTGGCCGCGCTGAGCCGCGGCGCCGACCGGCTGGTCGGCGTTTGGCTCGTGTTGGCTGGCGCGCTGCTCTGCGCCGGATTGTTTCTGCCGGCCGTTAGCGTTCAGCGTTTTTTTCTGACGCGTGAATATTCGTTGGCCGAAGGCGTTTTCGGCTTTCTGGCATCCGGCGACTGGTTCCTGTTTCTTGTGACTTTCGTATTTTCCATTCTTTTTCCGGTCGGAAAGATCGGCGTGTGCGTCGCGCTCTGGTTTTTCGTGCGCCGTGATCACCCGTTGACACCGCTCTTGTCCGGTTGGCTCACGGCGCTGTCGAAATGGTCGATGCTCGACGTGTTCGTCATCGCCCTCGTGGTTTTGCTGTTGAACGGCCGCTTGCTGAGCTCGGCGGATGTCCACTCGGGCGTGATCGCATTTACCGTTGCGGTATTGCTTTCAACCTATGCGGCGCGTCGGATTAATGTCTTGTCCGGCGATCCTAAGATGCGAGCCAGTAACGCGCCTTGAGCTTCTGCTTGTAGAGCTTACCGTTTGCTTGACGCGGCATGTCGGCGATCAATTCAAGCGATTTCGGGCATTTGACATGGCTGAGATTGTCGCGACAAAAGGCCAAAAGCTCGTCCTCCAAATCGCGTTTCATTGTCGCATCGGCGATCGGCTGGACCGCCGCATGCACTTGCTCGCCAAGGTCCGGGTGCGGAATGCCGAAGACCGCCGCGTCGAGCACCTGTGGGTGCCCAACCAATAGGTTCTCGACTTCCTGCGGATAGATGTTCACGCCGCCGGAAATGATCATGTGAGCTTTGCGGTCGGTTAAGTAGAGATAACCTTCCGCGTCGACATAGCCGACGTCGCCAAGCGTGGTCCATCCGTGGCGATTGCGCGATGCGGCCGTCTTTTCCGGATCGTTGTAATAGGCGAAATCGTTGCCGTCGCTAAAGTGAATGGTGCCGACCTCACCGGCCGGCAGTTCTTCGCCGTCCTCGCCGCAAATCCGCACTTGGCCGAGCAGCGCCTTGCCGACGGACCCTTTGTGCGCAAGCCAGTCCTGGCTATCGATTACGGTAATGCCGTTGCCCTCCGTGCCGGCGTAATACTCACGGATGATCGGCCCCCACCATTCGATCATCTGTTCCTTGACGGGGATGGGGCAGGGAGCCGCGGCATGGATCGCCACGCGATGGCTCGATAGGTCTCGGCCTTGGCGTACTGTTTCCGGCAGCTTGAGCATGCGGATGAACATGGTTGGCACCCACTGGCTATGGGTGACCTTGTGCTGCTCGATCAAAGCGAGCGCGCGTTCCGGATCGAACCGTTCCATTACGATCGCGGTCGCGCCGAACGCCAGAAACGACAATGTGAAGCGCAGAGGCGCGGCATGGTACAGCGGCGCCGGCGACAAATAGACATTGTCCGACGAAAGACCATAAAGCGCGGATAGCAGTTTGAGACCCGGTGACGGCGTGCCGAGTGGGTCCTTTGACAATTCGACGCGTACGCCCTTTGGCCGACCGGTTGTGCCACTTGAATAGAGCATGTCCGCGCCGGGACATTGGTCGGCAAGGGGCGTGGTCGGAAAGCCATCGATCGCCGTGTCGAGCGACTCGAAACCGGGCTGCGCTTCGTCGACCATGAGGAAATGATCGACCTGTGTGTCCGCCGCCAAAACGCCGTCGGCGGCATCAGCGCGCGCCGGTGAACCGATGAACAAGTGCGCGCCACAGTCGTTGACGATGTAGGCGGCTTCTGTACCGGTGAGGTGGGTCGCGATGCAGGTGTAGTACAAACCGGCGCGATGCGCGCCCCAACAGAGCGCCAGGAACCAGGGGTGATTTTCGAGGCAGAGCGCGATGCTATCGCCGCGCTTCAGGCCGTGTGCCCGAAACAAATGAGCACATTGGTTGGAGCGCGCCTCAAGTTCGCCGTATGTGACCGTGACACCGCTGTCCGCCATGATGTAAGCGGGTTTGTCCGGTGTCTTTGCGGCGTGAATGCCAGCATGTAACAAGGTATCCATACGGCCTGCTTGCTCCCTTTCGCCAATTAGGGTAGCGCTACCGGCCCCAGGAGATCAGCTAGAAAATGTTTTGGACTTGTGAGCCACACGGTTGAGTTCTTTTTCGATTGCTCGAGCCCATGGACTTATTTGGGGTTCGTGCGCATTGGGCCGGTTTGCGCGGCGGCCGGCGCCACGATTGCGTGGAAACCGATTTTGGTGGGCGGTGTCTTCAATGCGGTCAACCAGAATGTCTACGAACAACGGGCGAATCCGAATCCGCGCAAGGCCGCGTACATGACCAAGGACCTTGCCGACTGGGCGGAATATGTCGGCGTGCGGATCGGCATGCCGCCCGTGTTTCCGGTGCGTGCTGTCAATGCCATGCGCGGCGCGCTCTTCGCGCTCGATCAAGGCCTGCTTGTGCCCTATGCGGAGCGTGTCTTCGAGGCCTATTGGGGCGATTTCGAGGACATTTCCCAGGACGATGTTCTGGCGAAAGTCTGCGCTGCCGTCGGCCTCGACCAGGATGCGTTCTTCGCTGCGTTGAAGGATCCGTCCATCAAGGACCGCTTGCGCGCAAACACCGAAGAGCTGATAGAACGCGGGGGTTTCGGCTCGCCGACCATTTTCGTCGATGGCGATGACATGTATTTCGGCAACGACCGCATGCCATTGATCGAAGCCGCGCTTCAAAAATCATAGCCACGCTAGGCCTCGCTAGGCGTTCGACAAGCGGCGTCGCGGCGCTTTGGAGCGGGAGGAGGGACCATGTCAGACCCGGAAATCTATGAAGTATTCGCCATCCGCTATGGTCGGCACGGCGCGCGCAAGCGGGTTGAGAATTTCATCGTGACCGACGACCACGATCGGCAAGAGCCGCTCGATTATTACGTTTGGGCGATTACAAACGAAAACCGCACAATCGTTGTCGACACCGGGTTTGATCACAAGGAAGCCGGCCGCCGCAACCGTGAGATCATGCGTCTGCCGCGCGAAGGATTGGCCATGGCGGGCATCGACTCGACCACCGTCGAAGACGTGATCGTCACGCATCTCCATTACGATCATGCCGGCACGCTCGAAGATTTTCCGCGCGCCACCTTTCATGTGCAGGACAGCGAAATGGCGTACGCGACCGGCCGCCACATGGCACACAAGCCATTCGGCTACGCCTATTCCGCCCACCACGTGACGGCGATGGTCGAGAAGCTCTTTGTAGGCCGGCTCGCGTTTCACGACGGCGACGACCAAGTGGCACCGGGGATCAGTGTGCACCATATCGGCGGGCACACAATGGGCATTCAGTGCGTTCGTGTGCTGACCAAACGCGGCTGGGTCGTGCTCGCCTCGGACGCCAGCCATCTTTACGAGAACATGGAAGCCACCGCGCCATTCCCAATCGCCTTCAGCGTTGGCGACATGGTCCAAGGTTACGCCAAAATGCGCGGCCTCGCGGAGTCGTCCAAACACATCATTCCCGGCCACGACCCCTTGGTGATGGACCGCTACGCGCCGCTGAACGCTGATGTGGCCGATGCCGTCGTGCGCTTGGACGTCGCGCCGACAGAATAAAAAGAAGCCGCGCGCATACCCGACGCGCGTCGTGTTCACCATCGGTCAACACGCTAAGCGACGCGAGGTGCGTTGGGGATAGCGCCGCTGGTCGTGGCTTTGCACGACGTTTTTGCAAGCGGGATCGGCTCGAAATTGCCTGGAAAGCTGTGGACCTTGGCCCTACGCTTCCGGGCGGCCAGCCAAATGCATGCTGTCTGCGTTTGTTGGCCGTGGCCCTTTTGGGCGCTGTGCCCAAAGCATCTCACCAACCAAGTATCGGAGAACGGCGGTGTCGGATAAGTCAGTGAGCTATTGGAGCAATGCGGAAGAGGGACTGCGGGCGGTTGAGCTGCGCGCGGCAGGTTTCGAGCCCTCCGAGGCAATGAAAACCAATGCCGTTGTGACCATAGCCAATCCCTACACCAACGCGCACCGCTGCAACAATCGCGTGCGCCGGATTGCTGACCTGTTGGTCGAAGAAGTGTCGTCAGCCGGCGGCCAGGGCCTGTTGGTCGGCGCTCCGGCGGTCTCCGACGCCATGACCCAAGGGACCGAGAATGCCGGGTACAGCCTGGTCTCGCGCGACCTGATGGCAGACTGCATCGAGACCGGCCATTACGCGCATCATGGCACCGCGATGATTGTGGTCTCAGGGTGCGACAAGACCGGTGCGGCGGCTCTGATGCCATTGGCGCGCACCAACGCGTTTGGGCTGGTGGTGTATCCCGGAACCAGTTCCCCGGGCCGCGTCGACTTTGAACCCTGGGCCAGCAAGGGCAACAATCTCACAATTTTGGACTATGTCGAAGGGGCCGCCGCCCGCGAAGCGGGCCGTATCACGCAAGACGAACTGACAAGCTTGCAGCGCTGCGTCATGCCGGGCAGCGGCACCTGCGGCGCGATGTTTACGGCCAATACCATGAGCACGATTGCCGAAGCGATCGGCATGATGCTGCCGCGCGGCGCGTCGCACCCGGCTGACTACGACGCCGCGAGCGACATTCACGACGACGTTAAGAGGCAAGTACAGGCGAGTGTCGAGGCGCTCTACCGCCTCATGGAAATGGGCCTTCGGCCGCGTGACATTATGGTGAAGGAAGCCTTCGAGAACGCTGTCGCGACGGCCTACGCGATGGGTGGCTCGACGAACTTGTACCTTCATGTCCTCGCCATCGCGCGTGAGGCGGGCGTGCCGCTTACGATCGAAGACTTGCAGCGTATCGGCGAGCGTGTCCCGCTCATCGCCAATCTGCAACCGCACGGCACCTACGCCATGGTCTCGCTGCATGAAGTCGGTGGCGTGCCGGTGGTGATGAAAGCGTTGCTCGAGGCCGGCTTCCTTCACGGCGATGTCATGACGGTCACAGGCAAGACACTCGCGGAAAACCTGGCGGACGCCCCCTTGCCGGAGGATCTGCCCGACCAAGACGTGGTTTTTCCGGTTGCGCGGCCGCTGGCGGCGCCCGGCAATCACATCAGTGTTTTGTCGGGTTCGCTGGCGCCTGAAAGTTGCGTGCTGAAACTTTCGGGGAAGACGCTCGAAGAGGGCGAATTTCGCGGCACGGCCAAAGTCTTCGACAGCGAACAAGGCGCGATGGACGCGATCCGCGACGGCCGTGTGGTGGCGGGCGATGTGGTCGTTGTCCGAAACGTGGGACCGGTCGGCGCGCCCGGCATGCCCGAGATGGTGCATTTGACCATTCAGCTTCAAGGGCGCGGCCTGGGCAAAGAAGTCGCGCTGATTACCGACGGTCGGTATTCCGGCGTTTCGCACGGCATCCTGGTTGGGCACATTTGTCCGGAAGCCGCGAAGGGCGGACCGATCGGCGTGGTGCGCGACGGCGACACCATTGTCATCAACCCGATCACGCGTCGGCTCGACCTCGACATACCGCAAGATGAAATGACAAATCGTATGGCGCAGTTGGGGACACCGAAGATCTCCGACATTCCCGAGAATTCGGTGCTTGGCAAGTATCGCCGTTTGGTCTCCAGCGCTCATTACGGCTGCGTGCTCTAGCGGACTTCGTTTTGACGACAGTTTCCGCTGCCTGGCGAAACGCCAACACGCCAGGAAACCAACTCACGCGCGAGGGCTGCGCTGATTTGTGCCGCGTACGCGACCGCGCCAAGCCGACATCCCGGCGTGCTTCTGATATTCGCAAATCTGTAACCAATGCGATGTAGCGTGCCTACATCGGTCAATTCGGTGGGGTTGGGACGCCGCGAATGCTGCAGACACTCGTGCCTGTGGCGGTCTTGAAGGACTGCCATCGACGACCACTGACCGATGTTCTTGAAGACCTTGCATCGAACGAAGATGGCCTGACCGACGCGGAAGCCGCAGCCCGGCTAGCCCGGTTCGGACGCAA
>JANQOH010000175.1 GCA_028289725.1 Alphaproteobacteria bacterium | reverse complement strand
GAGCGCCGCCACCGCCCTTACCGCCCGCCGCTGTCTCAATGACCGGGCCGCGAAAACACCGGTTCATGGCGTCGATCAGCAACCATGCGCGCCGATAGGACATGCCGAGGGAGCGCGCGGCCGCGGAAATCGATCCGGTTTCCGAGATGGCCTCCAGCAAAGCCACTTTGCCGGGGCCGACGGCGATCTCGGGCCCAAACAGGATTCGCAGGCGAAGCTTGCGCGGGTCCGCCAAGGCTCACTCGTCGAAAATCGGGTGGACGACCCTGTGCCCGGCCCGAATGCCAAGCTGCTCGGTGATCCCGCCCTTCAACTCAATGACCGCGCGAACCGGTCCGCCCGAGGGAATGGTCTCTGTCGATAAGGGTGTGGTCCAAGTCGCGATGCGGCCGATAACGCCAAATTGGTCGACGAACAGCATATCCAGGGGGATTAGCGTGTTTTTCATCCACATCGACACATGGGTCGGCGGATCATAGTCGAACAGCATGCCGGCGTCTTCGGCCAGCTCGGTGCGAAACATGAGACCCCGCCGGACTTGCTCCTCCGTTTCGGCGATCTCGACCGTGAATTGATGGCGGGCGTCGGGCGTCTCGATCCATAACTCGGTTGTTGGATACGCGACTTCCGCCGTCGCGGGTCCGACAGCCAATAGCGTCAAAATCAGCGCCAGCCAAATCGCCGTAAGTTTCTTCATCACCGGCTCCGAATAAGGCCCGAGAAATCGAGCACCGCCGCCTCACAATCATCGCTCGCGGTCGCCAGCCGGCCACCGCATGCGGACCATGCCAATGCCGTCACCGCTGCACCGGTGGCGTGGCGGACCACCTTATCGCGGCCAGTGTCCAAATCCGCAAGCATGATGCATCCGTCGTCATAGCCCGCGGCGGCCAAGGCGTGCGCCGGGTGGCAAGCGAGCGCGGTCACACGGCATCCCGCCATGGGCGCCAGTGCCCGTGGCACAAACCAAGTACGCCGGCCGAACGCGCGGTCGGCGTTCCAGCACAGCATCGATCCGTAACCTGCGCCGACCAGATGGCGACCGTCGTGGCTCCAAGTCACAGTGAACGCGCGGCCAAAATACGACACCGGGCGTTCCGCTTGACCTTCATCGAGATACCAGCAAGGAACGGCCGGGGTTTCCGGCGCGGCGGCCAGGCGCGCGCCGTCAGGCGCCCAAGCAATCCGCCGTGGCGCCGAGGCACAAGGAAAGCGAATGTTGCGGCCAGTACCGGTTCGGTCGTTCAGGCAATACAAAGCGACCTCACCGTCACCCGCGATCGCCAAGCGGCGGCCGGCCGGGTCAAAGGACACCGACACGCCGCCAGTGTGGCCGTGCGCAGTAATCATTCGACCCGTTCGGTCGTACAACAGCGCCTGATCGGACGTGACGACCGCGCGTAGCCCCGTGGCGCCGGTGGCGATGGCGCGGGCCTCCTGGCTTTGGACGGACGGTTCATGAACGACGGAAATAAATCCGCCGGAATCCATAACCGCCGCGACGCCGTCTTGGCCGGAACTCAACGTGCCGCCGCTAGCCGGATCGGGGACGACATCGCGAACCGGACCGTCATGCACCGGCGATGCCGTCATGCGGCGCGCCGAAAATCGTTCCAGATCAACCAGCCGCATCGTGCCGTCGGCAAGGCCAAAAACAGCGCGCCGGTCATCCGCCGTAAAGGCCGCCGCGTTGACGGCGCAATCGAGGTCCCATCGCGTCAGCAGAACGCCTGGCGCGTTCGCCGGTTCCGGGCGCCCGAGCATCAGCTGCGGCATCGCGACCGCCATCACGCCTTCACCGCATCGCTCAAGAATTGCGTATTATGGGCCCCAATCATCACAGCGCTTAGGGGAACAGACCCGTCGCGTGAGAGCAAGCTATCTTGCGCCATTCAGGCGCTGAAAGCCCGCGTCAAGATCGGCGATCAAATCTTCGACATCTTCCAAACCAACGTGCAAACGCAGGCACGGTCCGTCTGTTTGCCATTTTGTCGCGGTCCGCAAAGGACCGGGATCCGTCGGCACCATGAGGCTTTCATAACCGCCCCATGAGTAGCCCATCGCAAACAGGTTCATGTCGTCCAGCATGGCGGCGACGGCCTTTTTGGGTGTCGGTTTGAGAATCGCACCGAAAAGACCGCATGCGCCAAGAAAATCACGTTTCCAAAGCGCGTGCCCAGGATCGCCGGGCAGGGCCGGATGAAGCACGCGTTCAACCTCGGGGCGCGCTTGAAGCCAGTCGGCAATGGCCATGCCATTTTTCATATGACGTTCGAGCCGCACCGACAGCGTGCGCAACCCGCGTTGCGCCAGATACACGTCGTCTGGGCCCGACGGCGCGCCAAGTTCGAACGCCGCCGCGCGCACCTTGTCGTGGACCGCATCGGTGGTGGTTACCACGCCCATCATCACGTCGGAGTGTCCGACGATGTATTTGGTCGCGGCTTGGATCGACACGTCGACGCCATGGTCGAACGGTTTGAAGTAGAGTGGGCTCGCCCAGGTATTGTCCATGATCACCGTGCAGCCCGCTTTGTGCGCGACCTCAGCGATCGCCGGAATGTCTTGGATCTCGAAGGTTTGCGAGCCTGGCGACTCGGTGAACACAACCTTGGTTTGCGGCCGGATCAGATCGGCAATTCCGGCGCCGATCAACGGGTCATAAAACGTGGTTTCGACGCCATAGCGTTTCAGAAACTTGTGGCAGAACGCGCGTGTCGGCCCATAAACGCTGTCGACCATCAGCAAATGATCACCGGTGTCCAGAAACGCCGTCAGCGCCGCGACAATCGCCGCCTTGCCCGAGCCAACGCTTACTGATCGGTGCCCGCCCTCAAGCGCGGCGACCGCCTCTTCAAACGCAAACGTGGTCGGCGTGCCGTACCGGCCGTAAAAAGTCTGGCCACTGTCGTATCGGTGCTTCGCCGCTTCCTCGATCGCTGCCACTGTGGGGAACGTGATGGTCGAGGCGTGATAGACGGGCGGATTGACCACGCCATGATTGGCATGCGGATCGCGGCCCGCGGAAACGACCACGGTGTCTTGTTTCATAGCTATGTCTTCGTGTGACCTGTCCTGGAACGCACTATGTCAGCATGCGCATGGACCCGCTACCGTGCGCCGCCTCAAGCGCCCGTCACTGCGCGCAAGGCTTCGAAGAATGCCGTCTTGCGCGGGGTATTGATGCGCCAATTGATGGGCGGGTTTTGATAGCCCGCGACATAATCGCCGAACGCGGCGCGGCCGCCGGCGCCTTGGCCGGGATCGAAATAGCCCCAGCCCGCGCGGCCGGCGAGGGCTTTGAAGAAATTGTTTTCGGCCAGGTCAAAGTCGAAGTGATCATCCTCGTTGAACAGGATCGGTTGGCCTCTGTAGGAAGCGAAGTCACGCGTCTCATCGATCCGTTGTGTGATCTGAGCAGGATCGTCGAGATGATTGCCGTGCAGCAGAATGAAATCGGACGCTGCGACAATCTCTTCGGTCGGCGCGCGACGCCCGCTCATACTCGTCCCAGCCAAGAGGCGACGGCCCTCGTGAGTCACGCCTTTTGCGCGCGCGATCAAAGCATGCACCTGTTCGACAGTTATTAGGGCGTGCTCGTAAAGCGGGATGTCGACTTCGTTCGCGATCTCGATAACGACGTTCGTGAAGCCGCGTTCCAGCACCCAGGCGCACGCATTATCGACGGCCGCGAGCACCGCCGTTTCATCCGCCAGCCGTTCATCCTGCCCGAAATAAAATAGGCCGAGGCACACGACCATGCCGAGCGCGTCAGCCGCTTCGATGACTGTCCCGGCGCGCGCAAGAAAGGCCGGGCGCAATCGACCGTCGGCTTCGAACGCCCCGGTTTCCCAAGGCTGTGACCGGGTTGATTCGAGCCCGCGCCAAACTGTTTCTTGCGCCGCCTCAGGCTGCGCCAGCCGAATGCGACTTAGAAGGGCGTCGATCGACGCATCGTCAAATCGGTAGTAGCCGAACGGTGACGCGCCCTGCAGATTGAGGCAAATCGCTGTCAGCCCGTGCTTCTGATAAGCGGGCAGGGCGGCAACGAGTTCGCGGGTGTTTCGGTCCGCGTCCCATTCTCCCGTATCCGGATAGGCCCAGAGCGCACGGGTCAGCGGAT
>JANQOH010000172.1 GCA_028289725.1 Alphaproteobacteria bacterium | reverse complement strand
ATTCCCGGCTTGGTATAAGAAGCGCGGGAAGAAATTTTTCAGGCGAAGAGATGAAGCTGAACGAAGATCAACTGAAGCAATTCCGCGAGGAGGGTTTCGTTTTTCTGCCCGAACTTTTTTCGGCGGACGAGGTCGCGGTTCTACGCAATGAGATCGACCGGTTTGTCGAGATCGAGCGCGATGAGATTATGCGGGACGAGCAAGGCGAATTGTTCGGCGCCTTTGCCGTCGATCGTTACAGCGAGCCGTTCGCGCGTTTGTTGTGCCACCCCCGCTTGCTCGAGCCCGCGCAGCAAATTCTCGGGCCCAAACTCTATGCCCACCAATACAAGATCATTGCCAAGGACCCGTTCGGCACGCTTGATTTCGCGTGGCATCAAGATGCCGCGTCATGGCAGGCCTACGATGGCATGCCCCAACCGCTTGCGATGAACTACGCCCTGTATTTGGATGAGGTGACCGAATTCAACGGCCCGATCACGCTGATCCCGCAATCGCACGTCAATGGCATTCTAGGGGCCACCGATGGTCCACGCCCTGGCGGGAAGTCACCGCTTCGCACGCTAACGAATGAGGTGGTTAAGGACCTGGCCACGTCACATGGTTTGGTCGCGCCAAAGGGTAAGGCGGGTTCGGCGATTTTTTTTAGCGGTTGCCTCGCGCACGCGTCCGGCCCGAACATCAGTCCGTGGACACGCTACGTCGTCTACTTGAGCTATAATCCGGTGACCAACGCCATTACCGCGCCGACCCGCCCCGACTTTTACGCCGAACGTGAGAATTTCACACCGCTGGAACTGCTGCCGGACGATTGTCTGACAAACAAGGCGCCGGCCTAAGCCCGCATATTTAGGCACCGGCTGCTTTCATCTGTGCACAGTCGGCTTCGATGTCGGCATTGAGCTTTTCTCGGTAGGGCGCGATATCAGGGGCGAAGGCCTCATGCGCGCAGAGTTTTTCATAGTGCGCCATGGCCCGCGGGTATTGCGTCGCCGTTTCCGCATCCATGATCGGGCGTTTGCCGATGCTCGCTAGCGCGGTTGATTGCGCCATCTCGCGTGAGAACAAAGTCAATTCCGCGGCGAAGCAGATGTCCGCCAAGGTGATGCCGTCTCCCACCAGATGGGCGCGATCCGGAGACAGCGCGCGTTCCATGCCCGCCATATAGGCCATGAAAGCCCGCTCAGCGTTTTCGTGGATTTCGGGTGTGACTTGGCCATTACGGAACGACAGCAAATAGATCTGAGAGTCTCTGGCGAAGACGAGGCTGACATCCAGAAAACTGTCGATACGCGCGGCCGAATAGGCGTCAGAGCCATAGAGCGGATAGCGGTCCGCGCCCAATCGCGCGACAGTCCGCATAATGCTGTTCGATTCGAAAATACCCGTTTCGCCATCCGGGCTAAACGCCGCCGGAACCGTGCCGAACGGGTGCGCTTTCAGGAAGGCCGGCGTCTTGTAAAGTGCGGTGTTGAAACCCGTGCGCGGTTGTTGTGGGGTATTTTCCGGTGCGGCCCGGTCTTCGTCGGTGAGCGGACGCGCGTCGAAATCCCACAGCCATTCCGACAATTCACCGGGCTTCGCGCCGATCAGTTCGACGTCCACGCCGCACAGGCGTCCGGCGATGGTCGATTTCCAAATTCGCGGATTTGGCAGGTAGGAGAAGATGCGCAAGTCAGCCATGGAAACGTCCTCCCATATGTCCGAGGCACACTTCAAACGACCGCCGACATGCCGCCGTCGATGTTGACCGCCGTGCCGGTAATGTAAGCCGCGCGTTCCGAGACGAGGAATGCCACCAGATCCGCATATTCCTCAGCCTCGCCGACGCGGCCGAGCGGTACTTTCGCCGACATCTCGCTGTACAGCTCTTCCACTTCGCGATTGCCGGCGCGGCGATCCCACTGCGCGCTCTTGATCAACCCGATGCATACGGTGTTCACGCGAATTTTGTCGGCCGCATACTCGTTGGCGAGCGATTTGGTGAGGTTGATGCCGGCCGCGCGGCTGACGCTGGTTGGCAAGGCGCCCGCGGGTGGCGCTTTGCCAGCCACGATGGCCGCATTGACGATCGCACCGCCGCCACGCTCCCGCATGATCGGGATCGTGCGTCGGCAGAGGCGCACCGCCGCCATGATCTTGAGATCAATGTCCTCTTGCCATGCGGCGTCGTCGACGTCTTCTAGCGAGGCGGCGGCTGATTTCCCGGCATTATTGATGACGATGTCGACGCCGTTGAAGCGCCGCAGCGTGCCCTCCACCAATGTATCGATGTCTTCGGCTTTCGCGACGTCGGCGGGTATCGCCAAAACTTCGCCACCGGTTTCTTCCATAATCGCTTCGGCGGCCATGTTGAGATGCTCCGCGCGCCGCGCGCAAATCACCACCTTGCAGCCTTCCGCCGCAAGCCGCACGGCGGTCGCCCGGCCCAACCCGTCGCTGCCGCCGGTGATGATGGCGATTTTTCCTTGTATCCCCAGGTCGAACATAGGCCTTGACCCCCTTGCCGAGTGTTCGGTGAACGCCGGACGAGTGTAGCCTGACGCCAAGCGCTCCGCTCTACGCGGCGGAGACTGTTTCCCCCTCGATGAGGCGTCAAGACAACTGGTCGCACGGCAGGGCTGCTTAGAATGCCTATGTGCGGACGCTTGACACTTTAGCGGAAACGTTGGGATTCTCCTGCCGCAATTGTCAAACAGCGGTTTGCTCCGATAGAAGCGGGGGAAGTCGTCTGATCAGTCCCACAGGGTGAGGAACCGACGCAATGAGAGGGGATCACTTGGCGTTGACCGGTCGCAAACCAATTGCGTCGATCCTCGGGTTCGGCTCAGAGATGTCGCGGGACCGCGCATGACGAAGGCTATTGCTTCTGATTTGCTGAGCGATGCGCATCATCTGCCGGATGCGGATTTTCGCGGGCTGATCGCGGACGCAAGCCATAAGGCACTATTGCGCGCCGCGTCCGCGGTTCGCGATGAGGGTCACGGGCGCCTTGTGAGTTACTCGCGCAAAGTGTTCATCCCGCTCACACATCTGTGCCGCGACGTCTGTCATTATTGCACCTTCGCGCGGCCGCCACGGCGCGGCGAGGCGGCCTTCATGACGCCCGAGCAAGTGCTGGAAGTCGCGCGAGCCGGTGAGCGTGCTGGTTGTCATGAAGCCCTGTTCACCCTGGGTGACAAGCCGGAGTTGCGGTACCGGGCGGCGCGCGAAGCGCTCGACAGTCTTGGGTATGAGTCCACGATCGCCTACCTCGCCGACATGTGCGCGCTGGTGTTGCGCGAAACCAACCTGCTGCCACATGTCAATCCCGGTGTGATGACCGCGGACGAAATCGACACGCTTCGACGCGTTTCGGTTTCGCAGGGCATCATGCTGGAAAGCGCATCGGAGCGGCTCGGCAAACGCGGTGGCCCGCATTACGGGTCACCGGACAAAGATCCGAAAGTGCGGCTCGAAACCATGCGTTTGGCCGGCGAGCAGTCAGTGCCATTCACGTCGGGTATCTTGATCGGCATCGGCGAAACGCGAGCCGAGCGGATTGATGCGCTGCTGGCTTTGCGCGCTCAGCATCGCGAATACGGTCACATTCAAGACCTGATTATTCAGAACTTCCGTGCTAAACCAGGAACGCGCATGCATGATGCGCCGGAGCCAGATCTCGCCGAGTTGATGTGGACGATCGCCGTCGCGCGGTTGGCGTTCGGACCCGATGCGAATATCCAAGCGCCGCCAAACCTAAGCGCCGACGACTACCCAAAACTCTTGATGGCCGGCCTAAATGATTGGGGCGGTGTCTCACCAGTGACACCCGATCATGTGAACCCGGAAGCGCCATGGCCACACCTCGCCGTGCTTAGGCGCCGCACGGAGGATGCCGGCCATCGATTGGTGGAGCGGTTGGCGGTTTACCCAGAGTATTGTGCTGATTTGGCACGCTGGGTCGATGACGACTTGGCGCCGCGCGTGCTCGTGAATATGGATGCGGGCGGCTTTGCGCGAACCGAGTCATGGTCGCCGGGCATCGTGATGGAACCGCCCGCCGCCGACATTCCTGTCGCACCAAATCTGGCGCAGATCGATCCGAAAATTAGCCAGCTCATTGATAAAGCGGGCCAGGGCGACGAATTGGATGAGAACCAAATCATCACGTTGTTCGACGCACGCGGTCCTGACTATCACGCGGTTTGTCGCGGCGCGGATGAACTGCGAAAATCGGTAAACGGCGATACAGTCGGATATGTCGTCAATCGGAACATCAACTACACAAATGTCTGCTACTTCAAATGCCAGTTCTGTGCGTTCTCGAAAGGTAAGCTGAGCGAAAATCTTCGTGGCAAGCCGTACGATCTCGCCATCGAGGAAGTGCTCCGTCGCGCTCATGAAGCGTGGGATCGCGGCGCGACCGAAGTGTGTATGCAAGGCGGCATCCATCCGGACTACACCGGGGACACGTACCTGCGAATATGCCGGGCGCTAAAGGCCGAATTGCCGGATTTGCACATCCACGCATTCTCGCCATTGGAAGTTTGGCAGGGTGCGCAGACGTTGAGTCTACCGGTCTCGGAATTTCTGGCGCGTCTACGTGACGCCGGGTTGGGCACCTTGCCGGGGACCGCGGCCGAGATTCTGGACGATGACGTGCGGGACATATTGTGCCCGGACAAAATCCGGACGGACGATTGGCTGTCGGTCATGCGCGCCGCTCATAATATCGGCCTGAAGTCGACGTCGACGATCATGTTTGGCCATATGGAGCGCTTGGACTCTTGGGCACGTCATTTGGTGCGGGTTCGAGACCTGCAAAAAGAGACAAACGGGTTCACCGAATTCGTCCCGTTGCCTTTTGTTCACATGGAAGCGCCTCTCTATCTGAAGGGCCGGGCGCGCAAGGGGCCCACTTTTAGAGAGACGGTTTTGATGCATGCGGTCGCGCGTCTCGCGCTGCATCCGCACATCCGCAACATCCAAGTTTCTTGGGTGAAATTGGGTCGCGCGGGTGCGGCGGCCTGTTTGGAGGCTGGTGCGAACGATTTGGGCGGAACGCTGATGAACGAAAGTATTTCGCGCGCGGCCGGAACCGCTCACGGGCAGGAAATGCCGCCGGAACAGATGGACGCGTTCATATCGTCGATGCGCCGGGTGCCGCGGCAAAGAACAACCGTCTATCATGACGTTCCCGACCAGCGGCTACGCCAATCTTACGATGCGGCGCCGCTCGAACCGATCAATCTCACGCCGGTCCGCAAGCGTCAGATCGATGACGCGCCTGCGACTTCGGTTGCGTCCGCCTAGGCGTGGCAACATAGGAATTGTCTGCGATGGAAGGTCCTTTGCCCGCCCTGGCGGTGCTTGGCGGTACCGGTGCCGAAGGGAGCGGATTGGCGTTGCGCTGTGCCCATGCCGGGTTCGGCGTAACGATCGGTTCAAGATCGGCGGAGAGGGCGCAGGAAGCAGCTGCTGAATTGAACGGCATCTTGGGCATCGAGAAAATTTCCGGCGCCGAGAATCAAGCAGCCGCTGCATCCGCGGACATTGTCATGCTAACCGTACCATTCGCGGCGCAAGCATCGACGGCTCGGGATGTGGCGAAAGCTCTGAGCGGCAAAATCTTGATCGATGCGACCGTACCGCTAGTGCCGCCGAAAGTGGCGCGGGTCCAACTGCCCGATGGCGGTTCGGCGGTTGCTGCCTTGCAGGCGGAGCTTGGCGAGACGGTGCGTGTCGTCTCCGCCTTTCAAAACGTATCCGCACAGCATTTGCGCGACCTCGACCATGCCATCGACTGTGATGTCTTGGTGTGCTCAGATGATATTGAGGCGCGCGAAATGGTGGTGCAGCTGGCGCGCGCGATCGGGCTTCGCGCCTGGCATGCCGGCCCCTTGGCAAATTCGGCGGCGGCTGAAGCCTTGACGTCCGTGCTGATTTCAATCAACCGACGTCACAAGGTGCCGAGCGCGGGCATCCGTATTACCGGCGTTGACGACGCGCAATGATGCGGCGAAACAATGGCGATCGTCGAGCAACCACCGATGCCAGGCCGCATCGATAACAGCGTGCCCCCGCCGGCGGATTTATCGATTATCGGTTTGCGCGGGGTCCCCGAAATTGAGGCAGGCGACAATCTTGTCCAGGTGATCGCGGCTGCATTGACCGCGACCCGCTACGAGATCAAGGACGGCGATGTTTTGGTCGTCGCGCAAAAGATCGTATCCAAGGCGGAAGGCCGGAGCGTTCTACTGGACGAGGTAAAACCATCGTCGGCCGCCGAGACATTGGCGGAGGAGGTCGAAAAAGATCCGCGCTTGGTGGAGCTCATCCTTTCGGAATCGAGCGAAGTTCTGCGTAAACGGCCCGGTGTCTTGGTGGTCGTGCACCGCCTCGGGATCGTCTTGGCGAATGCCGGCATTGATGCCTCGAATGTACGCGATGCCGGACATCAGGAACGCGTGTTGTTGTTGCCCGAAGACCCGGATCAGTCCTGCGCCAAATTGCGGGCGGGGATTCGTGAGCGGTTTGGCGTCGATGCGGCCGTGGTCATGAACGACAGCGTTGGCCGGGCGTGGCGCCTCGGCACGGTCGGGATCGCAATTGGAGTCAGCGGCCTGCCCGGACTTGTCGATCTGCGCAAACGGCCCGACTTGTATGGCCGCCCATTGCAAGTGAGCGAAACCGCGCTCGCGGATGAAGTGGCCGCCGCGGCGTCCTTGGTCATGGGGCAGGCCGATGAGGCGTGTCCGATCGCTTTGGTTCGCGGCGTGCCGTACGATCGGCGCGAGGCAAGCGCGCGCGAATTGTTGCGGCCCGCGAATCTGGATCTATTTCGGTAAGGCGGTTCGCGACCATGTTTCTCGCACTCGCAGGCGGCGTCGGCGGCGCGAAACTCGCGCGCGGCTTGGTGCGCGTCTTGCCGCCGGAAGAGCTTCTCGTCGTGGTTAACACGGGGGACGATTTCGAACATCTGGGTCTGCATATCTCCCCTGACCTGGACACCGTGATGTACACCATTGCGGAGTGCCACAATCCGGAAACCGGCTGGGGGCAAGCCGGCGAGACGTGGCAATTCATGGATGCGCTTGGCAAGTTGGGCGGCGAGACCTGGTTCCAACTCGGTGATCGAGACCTCGCGACCCACGTCGAACGGACGCGACGGTTGGGCACCGGTGAACCACTATCATGTATCACCGCAGACTTTTGCGAGCGTCTCGGCATTGATCACGCGATCGTCCCAGCGTCAGATCAGCCCGTGCGAACATGGGTTGACACGGATGTTGGTAAGCTAAGTTTCCAAGACTATTTCGTTCGCGAGAAAGCGAAACCGAAAGTTGTGAAAGTCACGTTCGACTGTATAGACGACGCTCGCCCGCATCAAAAATTCCTAGACGCGATCGAAAGCCATGCATTGCAGGGCATTATCGTATGCCCGTCAAATCCGTTTCTCAGCGTGATGCCCATACTCTCCGTTCCCGGGGTGCGTGCGGCCCTTGAAAAGCGTCGTGCGCCATTCGTGGCTGTCTCGCCGATCGTTGGCGGAAAGGCGCTCAAAGGGCCTGCCGCGGATATACTGCGGAGCTTCGACATTCCCGTTTCGCCAGCCGGCGTGGCGGAAGTCTACGGCGACCTCTTGGATGGCCTCGTTATCGATTCGGTCGATGCGGACCTTGCGCCCTCAATTCAAGACATGGGGCCGAGCGTACATGTCGCGGATACCGTGATGAAAAGCCTTGAGGATAGTGTCAGCCTCGCTCTTACGGCGCGTTCGTTTGCGGAGTCGGTCGTGCCCCGCAACTCCTACTCCAGCGCGCAATGACGCTGTGGGCGGTGATACCGGTGCGCTCGATTGCCAATGGCAAGTCACGATTGGCACCGGTCATGAGTCGTCCACGGCGGCAGATTCTGAATCGCACGCTTCTGGTCCGGACGCTTCGAGCCGTCGCGGCAGTTGTGGAGGCGCGCCGTATTGTCGTGGTGAGCCGTTGCCCGATGACGCAAGACATTGCGCGCCGACATGGCGCCGTTGTCTTGCGCGAGCCGCTTGGTGCGGATCTGAATCGTGCAATTGAAATCGGCCGCGACTATGCGGCGGGGCGCGGTTGCAGTAGACTGCTGATTCTGCCCTGCGATTTACCGCTTGTAACGTCGGCCGGCCTAAGTGGTTTTGTGCGTCAGGGCGTGCGACGGGATACGGTGGCTATCTGTTCGGACCGGCATGGCGTTGGAACCAACGCACTGTTCCTGCGCCGCCCGGCGCGGTTCACTTTTCGATTTGGCGGGCGCAGCGCGGTAGCGCATGGTCTTGAGGCCAAGAAAATTGGCCAGGCGGTTGTATGGAAGAAGGTTCCTTCAATCGAATTCGACCTCGATACGCCGGACGACTATCGTGATCTTTATCAGTACGCGAGCCGGTTGCGTGATCGCAACTCTAGGCAGCACACCTTTGCTTCGCAAATGGAATAAGGATCCGGTCAAAGCCTATTCCCAGTCCTTTGGCATCTTGGACCTCATCCTTGGGTGCAACGATTCCGAGATTTAGGCGACCGACTAAAACGCAGACGCTGGCAGGTCACGACATTTTTCGGCCGATCGTTTGATTGTGTGAGGTCGGTGTTCCGCTGTTGCGCGAATCAATGCGCGTCCGCGTCGGAACCTGGCGCGAAGGCACCGCCAACAACCCACTGCAATCGGTCAGAATTGCCCGGCTTCTTGTCTTGGTTGATGTCTGCGGACTAAAATGCTTCCGGGCGTCGTTACCTGCGGTCGGTAGTTGAGGGATAGTGGACCGCATTTGCCCCTTGCTATGGACGATATTGATCATTTTTTAGACGGCCTCGAAAATCTCGAGAGTCCGGATCAACTCCGGGATGCGCTCAGTGCGCAAATAGCCGAACTCGGTCTCGATTTCTTTGCCTATCACGTTGTTCGCCCGGTCCAGGGGCCACGGCAGCGGTTTGTCGTTTCGAACTATCCAGAACGCTGGATGGAACACTATTTCGAGAACGATTACATACACGTAGACGCCGTATTGGCTGCGGCGGTAAAGAGCAATTCCAGCATTTCGTGGCGCGAACTAAGGCGCAATCTCAGTCCAGTTCAACGTCAGATATTTGACGAAGCGGGCGAGTTTAAAATCAACCAAGGCATCACGATACCGGTCCACGGATTCGGTGGTTCGTTTGCGACTTTGACGGTCGGTGGTGACCTAACGGATTGCACATTCGACGATGTTTGGCGCGAGTCAAAATCCGCTCTTCTGTTGGCCGCCTTCTACACTCATGAAGCCGCTTCGAGAATGGTCGCGTCCGGTTTGACCAGCGAAGCTCATTTATCTCCGCGAGAGCGGGAATGCCTATTATGGGCCGCGCGTGGAAAATCGGCGTGGGAAACCGGAACCATCATCGGGACCAGCGAGCGCGCGGTCCGGTTCCACATTGAGAATGTTCTCAACAAGCTCGGTGTGCATTCCAAAATTCACGCGGTCGTCAGAGCGATTTTGACTGGGCAGATCGTCCCTTAGTCGACGAACTATAGGGTCGCTCACCGAATAGAAACCGCTGCTGGGGCGTAATGGTCTCGTATAGCTGCCGCGACCTCGGGCGCAAAGTAGTCGCGGGCCGCCAGCATGTCGAGGCGGCCATCTTTCAGCACGACGCTCGGATCTTGGCCCTCGTACCATCCCAAGTTCGGCCGGTGAATCGTATAACCCAGGAGATCACACAGCGTACTGGGAAGCGTTTTGGCGATCTCCGGCGGGACCGCCAAATATTGGTTTTCAGCTTGCCGAAGCCAGCCCAGACAGTAGCTGATCACCATGCCGGTCCTTGGCGTCCCGGAGACATTCGGTCCGCCGCAATGGACGGCTGAACCGAGATAGATCAAGGCCGAGCCGCGGCTCATGACGGCGGCTTCGATATCCTCTTCCGCTGGTTCACGGTTGATTTCGCCGCGATGACTGCCAACGACGATTCGCGTTGCGCCGTTTTCGACGGTGAAATCGTCGAGCGCCCACATGGCGTTGATCATGAACTGGGCGCCGTGCTTGTCGACTGGGTAGAATTCGTCGTCCCGATGAAAGATCTGTTGTCGCTCGTCCGATTGGATTCGGATGGCCTGTGTCAGATTCAGCTGAATCCTGTCGCATGACGGCCCGAGGATCGCGTTCATGATGCCAAGAATTTTGGGATGAGTGATTAAGTCGTGGCTGGCGGGCGATTTGCGAACGATGGCACCCATGCGCTTGGTCTTATGGCCGAAAAAATCGGCTTCGCCACAAGGCGTCGGACTCAGATAGGCATCAACTTCGCGCACGACCGTATCTATCTTCTTTCGCGAAAATAGATCCTCAACAACCACGCAACCGTCCTCCTGAAGCACCGAGACGAGCTCGGTCACGCTGGCTTGTTCAGATAGGTGCTGGATGGTCATGTTGATCGCCCTCGTTAAAGCCGCCCAAAATCACGCAACCGACAAGCGGATTTGCGCAGCCGGCGCGGTTCGATTTGGCAATGAATCACAATGGATTCTGCGCCTGTTGGGGCGGTTCTTCACAACCTGGCAGAACTGCCAGGGTGTTTGGCTTGGGCAATGCTGATTCAATTTGCCTTGGACGAACCAAGCCAAGGTAAAACGATGATCGAAGTCATCACACCGTTCCTAAAGTCTTCATATGCGGAAGAACTGGATACGATTTTTCGTATTCGGTACCGCATTTTTAAGGAACGCCTCGGTTGGGACGTCCCGTCGTCCGGCGGGCTCGAACAAGATCAATACGATCATGAAGACGCGTGGTACCTGCTACTGCGCGATGATGACGAGAAGATTGTCGGGACCTGCCGCCTGATTCCAACAACAAGCTCCTACATGATCGGTGAAGTTTTCACCGACCTGTTGGACGGCGACGAGCCGCCGCACAGCCCGACAATATGGGAGGTGAGTCGACTCGCTGTGGAATCTACGGTTTCAGGCCGGCGGATGATTAGCCAGGTACACCAACATACGAGCCAACTTTATTGCGGCTTGGTAGAACTCGGACTTTCTCTTGGGATGACCGAGTTGATTGGCGTCTACGATCGCGCCGTCGCGCGGTTCATGAACCGCGCAGGCGCCAAGCCGTCCTGGCAAGGTCAAGCACATATAGTCGGCGGAGCTTCCGCCATGGCGGTCAGGTTCGACGTAACAGAACGGGCGCTATTCGACCTCCGGAGCGCCGGAGGGATCGTTGAATCCGTTTTGAAGGCGTCGCCCTGGCTTGACGAACGTACTGCAGCCTAGGGAGGGCAGATTATGACAGTGGTGAAACCCCCGTCGGAGGAACTCCGGAACGGGACGCAAGATGATTTCGACATACCCGAACACATCTACATCCCGGACCGGGACCCTATCGCGAAGGCACGGGCGATTCAGCAATGTCTCGAATATCTCTGTTACGAGGCCGAGGCTGCACAATTGCCGCTTGCCGTGCACCTGATCGGTGCCGCGGCGGAGCATCTTGCCGACGTTGTTGAGGGTAATCCGACACCAACCAACTGAGTCCAGTCCAACGCGGTAACATGGAGAACGAGAGATGACGGTCCTCGAGTTTGACGGAACCACCAATGCTAACGTCCCCGAATTGCTCTCTCCGCCGGCTTTTCCGGTGCTTGGGCATTTGCCGGCGATCCGCCGTGACCCGCTGCACTATGTGGCGAACTTGGTGGCGGAGTATGGCGACGTGATTCCGCTCAAACTCGGGCCACATCGCGTGCTGATGGTCAATCATCCGGACCATATCAAGCACGTCTTGCAGGACAATTTTCGCAACTATCGCAAGAGCGACTTCTATGAAGCGGTTCGACCGCTTCTTGGCGATGGGATAATCATGAGCGATGGCGAGGAATGGCTGAGCCAACGTCGCACGATGGTGCCCGCGTTCCAGGGTGTTCACCTGACACGCATTGGCAAGGCAATGACCGATGCGATCGCCGATATGCTCGATCGTTGGCAAGGCGATCAACTCAGCGGCCGTCCATTCGATATTACGGCCGAGATGATGAAAGTGACTTTGGATGCGCTCGTCCGCTCGCTGTTTGGACGTCGTTCGGGCACGCAGAAAGAGGCTTTTTTCGACGCGATTACCGTGGTGTTGCAACGTTCTGAAAAGCGGGTTTGGGCGTTGGCCAATCTGCCGCTTTCAATTCCCACGCCGAGCAACGTGAAATTCGTTGCCGCGCTCAGGGAACTCGAAGCGATTGTGTGGAGCATGATCGAGCAGCGCCGCGAAAATCCGGCGGCGGGCGAAGACCTTCTCTCCATGCTGATGGCCGCTTATGACCTCGGCGGTTCCGAGGCCGATTTGAATATGCTGCGCGACCAGGTCATGTCGATGCTGTTGGCTGGCCACGAAACCACAGCCAACGCGCTCAACTGGACATGGTACTTGCTGTCGAAGAACCCGGGAATCGAACGCCGCGTTCGTGAGGAAGTCCGGGGCGCGCTCGGCGATCGGACGCCGGAATTCGCCGATTTGCCGAAGCTCAGCTATACCAAGATGGTGTTCGAGGAAGCCATGCGGCTCTATCCGCCGGTATGGACCATGTCGCGCGCGGCGCTCGAGCCCGACCGTTTGGGTGACCATGAGGTCGAGCCAGGCACCACCGTGATGTTGTGCCCGTACGCCGTGCAACGGAACCCGCGCTATTGGCCGAATCCGGAAGGGTTTGATCCCGAACGGTTCACGCCTGAGGCCAAGAAGGCCCGGCCGCGATATGCCTACTTCCCATTTGCCGGGGGCGCACGCGTCTGTTTGGGACAGCATTTCGCGACAATGGAAGCCCAATTGCTGATCGCCATGGTCATGCAGCGGTGCCAACTCGATCTCGTGCCTGGTCAAACCATCGAGCCGCAGCCGATGATCACGTTGCGTCCGAAGGATAAGGTGATGATGGTTGCGTCGCCCGCCGACGGCCAACATCAAATCGCGGCGTAAAGCGCGGCGGATAAGACAAGCTACGGGCGCACGCCATGCGTGGATTTATCGCGCTTGCCCCACCGATGGTCGCGGTTGCCGCGGCCATCGGTGGCGGGTGGTATTGGTGGACCGAGGCGCAGTTTATCGAGACCACGGACAACGCCTATGTCGAAAGCGACATCGCGGCCGTCAGCCCCAAAGTCGAAGGCTATGTCGCCGAGGTTTTGGTGGACGACAATCAAGCGGTCCAGGCCGGTCAGGTCTTGGTGGTGATCGACGATTTCGATTTTGCCGCGCGCGTCGATCGCGCGTTGGCGGTCGTGCAGGCGCAGCGCGCGGCGATCGATGGCATGGAAAATCAGATCGCTTTCCAAACCAGCCTCGTCGCGCAAGCGTCGGCGACCATCGCCAGCGCCGAAGCCCATCTGGCCCGGGCCCGTCAGGACTTTGCCCGCGCCGAACAGCTGCTCGAGAAGGACTTTGTGAGTCGGCAAAAATTCGATGCGGCGCACGCTGAATTGCGCGAAGCATCGGCGAATTTGAAGAAGGCAAGGGCGGAATCTGAGGCGCAAAAACAGAAAGTTGGCGTGTTTGCGGCACGACGGACCGAGCTGGCCGCACGCCTTGCCGAAGCCGAGGCTGCGTTGGAGTTGGCGGAACATGATCTCGACCACACGGTGATACGGGCGCCGGTCGACGGTGTGGTGGGCAGCAAGGGCGTGCGTATCGGCCAATATGTTCGGCCCGGTTCGCAATTGCTTCTGCTGGTCCCGGTCGACGACATTTACGTCGTCGCGAATTTCAAGGAAACACAGATCGCTCGGATGCGGGCGGGACAGCCCGTTGATCTGGCTTTCGATGCATTCCCCGACTACACCATCGAAGGACGCATTGAGAGCTTTTCGCCGGCCAGCGGGTCGGAGTTCAGTCTCCTGCCGCCAGAGAATGCGACGGGCAACTTTACCAAGGTCGTTCAACGCGTCCCGATCAAGATCGGCCTGCCGGTCCGCCATTCTCTGGCGGGATATTTGCGGCCCGGTCTTTCGGTAGAGGTGTCCATTGATACGCGGCTCGCCGGGGCCGGCATGCAGGCCGCTGGGCCAAGGACCTTCGCTGAAACCACGAGCCACTAGATGACCGACGCCGCGGTCAACGTGGGACCGGACGGCGCCCCGCAGGTAACTTGGCGACAATGGCTCGGTTTTCTGACCATGGGCGTGG
>JANQOH010000171.1 GCA_028289725.1 Alphaproteobacteria bacterium | reverse complement strand
CTCGCGCCGCATCTCGGCGACTTTTTCGCGCTGATCCTTCAGCGCGATCTCCGCCTGTCTCAGCGCTTCGCGTTTCGATTTGTAGCCCGCGCTCTCATTGAACAATGCGAGCGCGGGCTACAAATCGAAACGCGAAGCGCTGAGACAGGCGGAGATCGCGCTGAAGGATCAGCGCGAAAAAGTCGCCGAGATGCGGCGCGAGTTGTCCGCCGATACGCCGGTTCCGGAAGACTACGCTTTCACCGAGGCGTCGGGTAACGGCGGCGGCAAAGTCAGCCTGACCGCTCTCTTTGAAGATGGCAAAGACGCGCTGATTGTTTTCCACTACATGTGGAAACCCGCCGATCAAAACCCCTGCCCCATGTGCACCATGTGGCACGACGGCTATAACGCGGTGATCCCGCATATTTCGCGCAACGCCTCGGTGGTCGTGGTCGCAAAACAGGATGCGGATACGGTTCGCGCCTTCGCGGACCAGCGCGGTTGGTCAAATCTGCGAACGGTCTCAAGCGGCGGTACGAGCTTCAATCGCGACTTCGGCATGGAGGACGCGGATGGCAACCAATCGCCTGGTGTCAGCGTGTTCGTGAAAGGCGAAAACGGCGAGATCCGGCACTTTTATACGATGTCCGCGATTATGGGCGACGACAATTACCGCGGCATGGATCTGCTGAGCCCGGTTTGGAACATGCTCGACCTTCTGCCGGGCGGTCGCGGTGATTGGATGCCGAGCGTCAACTACGCTTAGGCGCGATTGACGACGGAGAACACTTTGCCTATCGGCTGGGCTTGAGTAGACTCTGCACAAGCGGCCGGCGTGCCGCGACCCGTCTTGCGAGCGACGCCGGCCCATGCCCTCAGACGTTTCGGTGCTTTGCTAACCCGCATGTATAACGGCGTGATGGCGCTTGCGCGTCATCGCCATGCGACGCCGTGGCTCGCCGCCGTCTCGTTTGCCGAAAGCTCGGTTTTTCCGATTCCGCCAGATATCATGCTGATCCCCATGGTGTTGGCGGACCGGGCACGCTGGTGGCGGATCGCAGCCGTTTGCACCGTTGCATCGGTACTCGGTGGATTAGCCGGCTATGCAATTGGCGCGATTCTCTGGGAAACCATCGGCCGGCCGCTGATCGAATTTTATGGCTATGGCGGCCGCATGGACGATTTTGTCGCGAGCTACAACGAATGGGGCGCGTGGATTGTCTTTACCGCCGGCCTGACGCCGATCCCTTACAAAGTCATCACGATTGCCAGCGGTGTGTCCGGGCTCGATCTTGTGGTGTTCACGGTGGCGTCCGTGCTGGCACGAGGCCTACGCTTCTTCGTGATCGCCGCCTTGCTTTACCGGTTCGGCGCCCCGATTCAAACCTTCATCGAACGCCATTTGGGGCTCTTAACCGTGGTGTTTGTGGTGCTGCTATTCGCGGGCTTTCTGCTGATAAAATATCTGGCTTGAGAGGCGCCGTCCGCTACTCGTCGAACTCCGCGATATCCTGCATGGTTTCCATATCGACGATGGTTACCGCCCCGGCGGACAGCGATATCAGCTCTTCCTTCTCCCAAGACCGGAGCTGGCGGTTGATGTTCTCGCGCGCCAAACCGACATAGGCCGCCAGTTCGCGCTGCGACATCTTAAAATCGATCAACGTGCCGTTATCGGTCGGCTTGCCATAGGATTTCGCGAGCCGCATGAGTTGGCGCGCAAGCCGCGTCGGCGTGGTGAGCGTAAAGGCGTCTTCCACAAGTTTGCTGGTGTCACGAAGCCGTCCGCAGACCACTTCGAGCAACCGAACCGCAAGTTGCGGGCGGGTTTCGACCAGTGGCAAAAAATCCTCGCGATAGATGACCAACAGCTCGCTGTCGACCATCGCGGTGGCGTCCGCGGTCCGCTCGCGGCCGTCGAGCAGCGCGATCTCGCCAAAGACCATCCCGGGCTCGATGATGTTGAGAACCGCCTCCTTGCCGTCCATCGACATGCTGGAAATTTTGATGCGGCCATCCAGCACCGCCATCATCGCCAGTCCGGGCTCGTCCTTTTGGAAAATCATTTGGTCGGCGCGGTAGCGCGTGACCTTGGCGGTCGCCAACAGCGCGTCGAGATCCGCGTCGTCGACATGCTCAAAAAGCTGGTTTGCGGCCAGCATTTCCCGGCGATCAATGGCACTGGCTCGCGCCATGACGATCCTCCCCCTGTACGTTTGATCGGCCCCCGATCACGGCACCAGCATATACCAAGCCACAAAGGCCGGTCTCAAGCGACCGCTATTTGGTCTCTATGGTCATCTCGACGCCGGTTTCTCCGGCCTGGAGGCGTTCCAGATGGCGGGCCACCAGGCGATCGTCCGGCCATTGGGTTGCCAATGCCTGAAACGCCGCCAAGGCCGCCGGATCTAACGCCTTAAGCTTGGCGTAGGCCGCACGATAAGCTTCGAGCGCCTGGGTCGACCCTTGCGCCAAGGGCTCGAACACCGCGACCGATCGCGCCTTGCCCTTTAGACCCAGCAAACCGATCGGGCGAAACGAGACCTCAGGGCACTGCTTTGTGGTCGCCTCCGATACACAGATCCGCGTGCCGAGCGATGCATTGGCGGCTTCGAGCCTGGCGGCGGTGTTCACGACGTCGCCGTGGGCCGTGTAATCGAAAACCGTGCCGCCAAAATTTCCGACGATGGCGGGTCCCGTCGTCACCCCGATGCGCGTGCCGCCGAATGCGATGCCGGCCGCTTGCTGTTCCTCCGAGAAGCGCGACGCGTGCGCATCGAGTTTGAGCGCGCAAGCGACCGCGCGCGCCGCATGATCGCTCTGATCGTCCGGCGCGCCGAAAAAGGCGTGCACGGCATCGCCAACCAGCTTGTCAACCGTGCCGCCTGCCTCGAGAACGATCCGGCACATGCCATCGAGATAAGTATTGAGCAAGCTAACCATCACCGGCGGATCGAGCGCCTCGGTCAACCGCGTGAAGCCGCTAATGTCGGTAAACAAGAACGTCATTTCACGCCGTTCCCCGCCCAGCGCAAGTCGGCTGGGGTCCGCCGCCAATCGGTCGACGACTGCTGGGGAAACATAGTGCGCGAAAGCCTGTCGCAAAAAACGTCGACGGGCACGTTCCTGACGCGTTAGCACCACACTGCCCACACCTGCGGCAAAGAGAAAAGCGATCGTCGGTTGCACCACGGGAATGAGGGAACCACCCGCGCCGTAGCCCGCGAACGCCGCGAGCCAAAACGCCGCGAGCAATAATGCGCCGGCTGACAGGGTTGCCCAAAGCGGCAACGGCAAACGAATTATGGCAACACCCAGCGCCGCGGCAACGAGTAACACCATGGCTTCGACCCAATCGCTCAAGCGCGGATCCGCACGGCCTTCCAGCATGTGATCTAGCGCGTGCGCGTGCGCCTCAATCCCGGTCATATCCGGCGCGCCGCCGACTGAGAGTGGCGTGCGAATGCGGTCCGAATTGGGAAGCCCCGCGCCAACAAGTACCAGTTTGCCAGCCAGCCAGTCCGCGGGCAGAAGCGCCACCGTTTGCGCGGGATAGGTGGCGAAAGGCGGCGTCTCGGAATCGGGGCGGCCGCGATAGTTCAGACGAAACGGTGCATCCGGCGGTGTTACACCCGCCTCTGCTGCGATGGCCGCCGCCAAACTCAATTGCGGGCCTTCCAGCCCATCACGTGCCGGATCATGCCGGCGCACCGCGCCATCGGACACGTCGCCGGGCAAGCTCGCGAACGCCTTTGTCACCCCATTCAGCATGTCGGTCAAAAACACCCGCTGCGCGTCGGTCAACCCATCGCGATGGTCGCCGGCGACAGCGATGACCGGCACAGGCGCCGTCTGGAGCACCTCTTTCAACTGCTTGTCTTTGGCGGGTTCCGTCGGTTGGTCCAAAAGGATGTCGAGGCCGATGGCGGCAACCCCGGCGGCGCCGAGGGTCTGAATGAGATCGGCGAGAAAAGCGCGGTCGATCGGCGAGCGGTAGGGAAACTGCGCCAAAGTCGATTCGGTAACCATGACCAAGACAATGCGGTCGCTTTGCGCCATATCCGCGCCAAGCCGTGCCATCCGAACGTCGTAGGTCGCGTCTTCCGCGCCGCGTACGAGCGGCAACCAGCGTGCCGCCGCGAGAACAAGCACCGCGCTCGAAACAATGATCACGAAGCCGGCGAGAACTTGTTTGATCGTCATGGCGTGCGCGCGACCGCCCTGTTTGCCCAAATCGTGCGGAACCGTGCGACGAACCCGGCCGCGTTGCAATAGTCATCGCGCCGTGTTCGCACCGCCAACACATCTATCCTGAAATAGGGACGGCGCCGCATCACATGGGATACGGCGCCGCGATTGACCAAATGGGTCAAGCAGGGTGTCAGATCAGCAATCGCTGTCGCCCACGGAGTTGATCCGGGTGCAAGCGTTGACACCGGGGATGCCAGCCACGGTCGCGACGACGCCGCCGACAAAGGTGTCGTGGGTCTCACTGCTGTTGAACTTGGCGTTTTTGATTTTGCCAATTTCGGTGGTCGCCCGGTTGCCGACCAGCAAGGACGACGTCGTCACCGCGCCCAAGACCGTGGTGTTGTGGTTCAGGTTGCCGTTGACGCGCGAACCTTCGATGACGCCGATATCGGTGCGCGCATCGGTCCAGGCGCCTTCCGCGGCGGTCAGCACCGCGCCACCGACCCACGTCGTCTGGTTGGCGTTGCCATTGACGGTGGTACGGCGGATGACGCCGATATTGGTCTCGGCATCGGCTTTCAAGCCGCTAGCATCCGTGCCGACCAAGCCGACAATCGTCGTCGACTGGTTCAGATTGCCTTTGATCCGCGATGATTCGACCACACCGATATTCGTCCGCGCGCTGGTCATCAAACCATGGGTGGAGGTTGAGACGCCGCCCAGAACCGTCGTGCTCTGATTGGCCGTACCGTCGATCGTGGTACCGCTGATCACGCCGATATCCGTCTGCGCATCCGCGCTGATGCCCAAGGCGTGCGTGGACACCGCACCCGCGATGAAGGTGGTTTGGTCGGCCTTACCCTTCACTGTCGACCCATCGATGACACCGATATTGGTCTCGGCGTCGGCGGAGATGCCTGTCGCATTCGTACCGACAAAACCCAGGACCGTAGTGGACTGGTTCAAATCGCCTTTTACCTCCGAGCGGTCGATCAGGCCGATATTCGTCTCCGAGTCGGCATACAGACCATTGGCCGTCGTCGAGACCGCACCGATGATCGTAGTGTTCTGCGTTGCCTTTCCGTCGATCTCGGTGCGATCCACAACGCCGACATTGGTTTCGGAATCAGCGGCGATACCGAGTGCACTCGTGGTCACCGCGGCGCCAACAAACGTTGATTGCTTGAGTTGTCCGTCAATCTCACTGCGATCGACCGTACCGACCCGGGTTTGCGCGTTCGCCGCCGCGCCGGTCGCGCTGGTGTTGATGCCGCCGACGACGCTGACCGATTGATCGGCCTTGCCACCGACTTGGACGCCGCCGGACTGAGCGCCCGCCGCAAGGGCACTCGAGGCACCCAAGGCGGTCAACAGCACGGTGCTGGCAAAAAGACGGCTCTTAAACATGGTTTGATCTCCTCGTTCTGCGGCCTTTGGTGCCCGCGCTGTTCCTTCAGTGATGGGAGTGTCGCTCATCGCCGGTTTTGGCTCGGTGCGAAAAGTCACTGCGGGACCGTGCAAAGTGTCACCGGACCGCGAAACCCCGGTGCGAGGCGGCACCGGGGTCTCTGTTTGGGCTGACGAAGGGCGATGATCAGTTGGCGCAGTCGCTGTCGCCCAAGGTACCCACCGAGGTGCAGGAGGACGCGGCGATGCCCGTCGCGGCGGTGTTCACCATGCCCAGCACCATCGTGTTCTGGATCAAGGTGCCGCCGACTTCGGCGTTCTTGATTTTGCCAATTTCCGTCACCGCCGACGAAGCAATGCCAGTTGCCGTATTGGTGATTTGGCCGCCCACGAAGGTCGTCTGGTCGACATTGCCGCCGACTTTGGCATCGGCGATCCGGCCCACATCCACCCGGCCGCCGGCCGCGATGCCGTTGACGGCGTTGGTCACTTTGCCCAGCACCATCGTGCTCTGCTTGAGATTGCCGGACACTTCCACTTGGTCCACGACACCAATATCCGTGTCAGCGAAGGCCGCGATGCCCGCCGCCTTGGTCTCGACAACGCCGAGAACCGTGGTGTCTTGGATCAAATTGCCTTCGATCTTGGCGCCGTCGACCGCGCCAATATTGCTCGCAGCGTGGGCCGCGATGCCGTTGGCGTGGGCGGTCACGTTGCCGCCGACGAAAGTGTTTTGCTCCAGATATCCGTCAACCGACGTGCCAGTGACGGACCCAACGCGAACTTTGGCAGAAGACGCAATGCCGATCGCATTGGCATCCACCGTGCCAAGCAATGCCGTGCTCTGTTCCGCCTTACCGTTGATTTGGACGCCACCAGACGTCGGCTCGGCTTGGGCCGGCGCGGCCATGGCGACGCTCATGGCAATACCAACAAATGAATATTTGAAGCTGTTGAACTGGGACATTTTATCTCTCCTCGATACGGGCCTCTGGGCCGCTTTCGTTGTTTCTTGTCCGGGTTCGCCCCGAACACGTCCCGATCTTCGGAGATTTCACGAAAGTCCATGGTGCACTCGGTCACCGCTGATCTGTGTTATTTGTCACCTCTGGCCACGCTGTCATAAGAGAAGTGCCGCTGGCTGTCCTCGGCGGTGGTGTGCTAAGAGGCAATAATATGAGCATTTCCGCGAACGATCGGCTGGCGTGGAGCCACCTCTCGCCGACCCAGTATTTTCTTGCGGCGGCGTTGGTGAGCGCGGCCATGCTCGGTAGCGCGTTTACGTTCCAATATGTTGGCGGATTGGCGCCCTGTGAGCTGTGTGTGTACCAGCGATATCCTTATGGCGTCGTGGTCGGTCTCGGCGTTCTCGGCGCGCTGTCCGCGCAAAGGGGCCTGACCCCGATCACATGGCTGTTGGCGGCGGGCTGCGCGGCGGCGTTCTTTGTGAATGCCGGTATCGCGGGTTTTCACGTCGGGGTCGAGCAAGGCTGGTGGCAAGGCACCGAATCCTGCGTCGGGAACGACGTTGACGCGAGCAGCATCGAAGCGTTGCGTGAGGCGATTTTGAATGCGCCCGCCGTGCGCTGCGACGAAGTGGCTTGGTCGCTGCTCGGCATCTCCATGGCGGGCTGGAACGGTCTTGTCGCGTTGGGCCTCGGTTGCGCATCGCTGCTGACATTCCGTCAGTGGGTTCGGGGATGAGCGAGGCCGAGAAAACTAAGACGCGTCGTGGCCGGTTGCCCGGTGACCCGCGCGACGAAGACCGACTGGCGCGCATGATCCGCGTCGACCATGCCGGCGAATATGGCGCAGCACGCATTTTTGACGGCCAGCTCGCCGTCCTCGGCAAAACTGATGTCGGACCGGTCATTCGCGAGATGGCCGACCAAGAAAAAGCCCATCTAGAAACTTTCGATCGGTTGCTGATCGAAAAGCACGTCAGACCGACTGCGCTTGCGCCCTTGTGGCATGTGGCCGGATTTGCGCTCGGCGCTGCCAGCGCCATCGCCGGCCCCCGGGCGGCCATGGCGTGCACGGTGGCGGTCGAAGAAGTGATCGACGAGCACTATCAATGCCAATTGGAATCGCTCGACGAACAGGACGCGGAATTGGCCGAAACTGTCGCCAAGTTTCGCGACGACGAAATTGCCCATCGTGATACCGGATTGGCATACGGCGCCGAACAAGCGCCGGCTTACGGGACCCTGACCGGCGCGGTTAAGGCCGGGACGCGGCTCGCAATTTGGCTTTCCGAACGGATCTAACGGGGTTTAGCCGGACAGGTTTGTCACCGCGCCTTCAGCGTCAGTGACGAACACCTCGAGGCCCGCCACATCCGCAACCACGCGTTCCGTGACCTCCATCGGGGCGACAAAAAGCGCCGTCGACAAGGCATCTGCCGTCGTCGCGCGATCCGCCAACACGCTGACTGACGCGTTGTGATTGGCACTCTTGCCGGTCGCCGGATGGAACAGGTGGTGGTGACGACCGTCAGCGCTGAACCGCGTGCCGTAGCCGCCCGACGTCGCGAGCGCGCGGTCGACCAATTCAACAACCTTGCCGTAATTGCCCGGATCGAACGGGTCGGCCAAACCGATGGCCCAGGGCCGCCCTTCCGGATGCGCGCCGACCGCATGCGTTTCACCCAAATCGACCAGCACACTTTCGATGCCGTTGGCCCGCAAGAGGTCCGCGACACGATCGGTGACATAGCCCTGCGCAATGCCGTTGAGCGTGACCGACATGCCCGTCTTGGAAAACTCGATCTTTTCCGAAGTCACGTCGAGTTTGCGATAATCGACCAATGCCCGCGCGTCCTTGACCGAGTCTAAGTCCGGTCCGGCGAGGTCCGACGGATTACGACTGAAATGCTCGGCATACAACTGCCACAGTGGCTGAACCGTGACATCAAATGCGCCATCGGTCAGCGCTGCATACCGCTTCGCCTCGGACAGTAGCTGAACCATATCCAGACTTGGCGCGACCAGCGCACCGTCGCGGTTGAGGGTCGAAAGAGCGCTTTGGTGGCGGTGAAGGCTGAATTCGCGTTCCAGCCGCTCAATTTCTTCGGCGCATAACGCGAACAAACGTTCCGCTTCGCCGCGATCCGTGTGGGCCAAGGTGATCCGGGCCGGGGCGCCAAGCGCCACGCCTTGCCATTCAAAAAGCTCGGGATAGTCGGCGTGCCCTCCAGCCAGGGCCGGCGTGGCAGCGACGCCGGCGGCGGCACCCATGATTGTGATGGCCCGGCGGCGCGTGATCGCGGTCATTTTCCGTCTCTCCAACTTCGTCGGTGCGCCTATCATCCTCAAAATGGCGCAATCGTCTAGTGCCAGTCGTCAATTTACGGGCACAAGCCGAAGTCCCTTCGGGATCACCAAGCGTTCCACCAGCTCGAATCCGCCTTGGACCGCTAGGGCGAGCACCGCGGCAGGCACGGCGCCCTGCAAAATCAAAGCGGTATCGTCGAGCCGAATTCCCGTGAGAATCGGTTGTCCATATCCGCCGGCGCCAATCAGCGCGCCGAGCGTCGCGGTTCCGATATTGATCACCGCCGAGGTCTTGATCCCCGCCAAGATTGAACGCCCGGCGAGCGGCAGTTCCACGAGACGCAACCTGGCGCCGCGCTCCAACCCGATGGCGTCCGCGGCTTCCAAGATGTCCGCCGGAATGTCGGTGAGCCCAGCGTGGGTATTTCGGATGATCGGCAGGAGGCTGTACAGGAAAAGCGCCGCGATCGCGGGCGGCCCACCGATTCCCAGCAAGGGAATCATGAAGACGAACATGGCGAGCGAGGGGATGGTCTGCAGCACGCCGGCGACCGCAAGTACGACCTGGCCAACGCGCGGCCGGCGCGCCGCCAAGATCCCGAGCGGTAGGGCAATAATCAGGGCCGCACCGAGCGAAAGGGCGACCAGTGCCAAATGGTCCACGGTGGTCCGCCAGAGGCGCTGCCGCCAGTTCACCTCCGTCGCCGTCACGGCGATTCCAAGCGCTTGTCCGACGAATGCGGCGGCCACGGCGGCTTCGCTTTCACGGTCTATTTTGACCCGCGCGTTGAGGCGCGCCATCCCGGCCTCGTCGATCAGACCCTCGAGCCGCGTGAGCTGCTCCGATACGCTCGGCGCGCGGTCGGCCAAATCCAGACGGTACAGGATCACGGCGTTATAGACCGGGAAATGACCGAGATCGTCGGCGAGGACTTTGAGGCCGTAATAGTCGATCTCGGCGTCCGTGGCATACAGATCGATGACGTCGAG
>JANQOH010000168.1 GCA_028289725.1 Alphaproteobacteria bacterium | reverse complement strand
GACCCAGCGCTCAAAAGCGTTGAACATTCGCTACGCCGTCAGTTTGCTGAGCGCCGCCTCAGCCGACAGGGTTTCTTCTTCGCCCGACTGGCGCGCCTTCAGTTCGACCACGCCGTCCTTGAGACCGCGCGGCCCGACGACGAGTTGCCATGGCAAACCGATCAGATCCATGGTGGCGAACTTGACACCCGCGCGCTCATCGCGATCGTCATACAGCGCGTCATTCCCAGACGCAGCAAGCTTGGCATAGAGGTCGGCACAGGCCGCGTCGCACGCCGCGTCTCCGGCCTTTAAATTGATCAATCCGACTTGGAACGGCGCAACGCTTTCCGGCCAGATGATGCCCTCATCGTCATGGCAGGCTTCAATGATCGCACCGACCAGGCGCGAAACGCCGATGCCGTACGACCCCATCTCAACCGTGATCGGCTCGCCGTCCGCACCCGACACCTCCGCGCCCATGGCCTTCGAATATTTGGTGCCGAAGTAAAAGATGTGGCCGACCTCGATGCCGCGCGCTTTCCGTCGGTCCTTTTCTGCAACCTGCGTCTCAAACGACTCGGGATCGTGCTCCTCGTCGGTCGCCGCATAGGGCGCGGTCCAGACATCCACCATCGCCTGAAGGTCCGCGTCATAGTCAACCTCGTCAGACAATGCGTCCAAAGCCAGCAACGAGGCGTCACAAAACACTTCGCTTTCACCCGTGTCGGCCAGAATGATGAACTCGTGGCTCATGTCGCCGCCGATCGGACCTGTGTCCGCGCGCATCGGGATCGCCTTCAGCCCCATCCGCGCGAATGTGCGGAGATATGCGACAAACATACGGTTATAGGACTTCCGCGCCGCGTCGACGTCGAGATCGAAGGAGTAATTGTCCTTCATCAGAAATTCGCGGCCGCGCATAACGCCAAACCGTGGCCGCACTTCGTCGCGGAACTTCCATTGGATCTGATACAGGTTCTTCGGCAAATCGCGGTAGCTCCGGACGGTCTGGCGGAAGATGTCGGTGATGACCTCTTCATGGGTGGGCCCAAACAGCATGTCGCGCTCATGCCGGTCGGTGATACGCAGCATCTCCCGGCCATAGTCCTCATAGCGCCCGCTTTCCCGCCACAGGTCGGCGGGTTGGATCGCAGGCATCAACACTTCCTGACATCCAGCCGCGTCCATTTCCTCGCGCACGATTTGCTCCACGCGCTTCAGCACGCGGTAGCCGAGCGGCAGCCAACTGTAAATGCCCGCACTCGACTGACGTATCATACCGGCGCGCAACATCAGCCGATGCGAGACGATCTGAGCCTCGCTCGGGTTTTCCTTCAGCGTTGGCAGAAAGTAACTGGAAAGGCGCACGGCGGTTCCGGTGAACGTGACGAGGTAGCGGTGGCGCAATCTAGAGCCCTATCGGATCAATTGGAACCATCTGATCCTGCCGTGACAAGGCTCGTCGGGGTTTGCGCTTGCGATGTCGGCGTTACAGCCGTTCCGCGCAAGCGCGCGCCAGGGCGTTTTGTTCCCGGTCCGCCAAGCGCTGACCGCCGAGATACGCGACACCGTCGCGAACCGTCACCCGGCCGGGGTCGATCTCGGCATTACCGATGATCGGCTGAAGCGGCACCGGCACATCAAAGAACGCGCTCAGGGGAATCCTCAAATCGATGGAGACCTGATCGGCGTCGATTTCCAACGGCTCGTGTCCCGGCAAATCCGCCGGCGCGACCGGACGCCCCCTTGCGTCGACCCCGGGTTGATAGGCGACATCGGCATCGGGGCGATGCGCGACAAGCGCCGCGCAGTCCGGCGGGCTGACCCAAACCGATTGGTCGTCCGCCGACCCCGAATCCGCATGCGCGGCGGCTGGAAACAGAAAAACCAGCACGAAAACAATGGGTAATTCGAGCCTGTTCATAATCAATAAAATAGTCTGACGGCGAATTGCGTCGAATTTTTGTCCGATTGGACACGCGTGGCGCTGAAAATCCGATTTTTTGTGGTGACGCGGTGGATTAGCCACCGTATAGTGCCCCTCGGATGGCGCAGCGCCGTACGGAAACGAGCGCGCGCAGGGTCCAGGTTTGGGGAGGTAAATCGACCGACTCGGGTAACGGTCCTGATGTCACTTGTGGGGAGTGGCAAGGTCGAACAAAAACTGATTTAGGAGCAAGACCAATGGGTCTTGCTTTTTTTTTGACCCAAAATCTAAGAAGAATTCGCCGTCCTAACCGGATTCACGGCTTTCGTAGGGCGATTTGGGCGATAGCCATTCCCGGATCGGAAGCCAACCGTTCTCCGCCGCGAGATACAACGCGCCCGTCAAAACCGAGGTAATCACGGTTGTCGCCAAGGCTTTCGTCCAAAGGCGCGGGTGTTCTGGCGCGCCGACCTCGGTGCCGGGCTCTGGTTCTTCCTGGCGGTGGACGCCGAACGGCAATGTGGTGAGCAGCACCAACCACCACATGATCAGGAAGATAACCGTAACTTCGAGCCCACTCATTTGCCCGCTCGCTAAACCTGTTCGAGTTCCACCAAAGTCCCGCACAAATCCTTGGGATGTAAGAACAGAACCGGCTTGCCATGGGCGCCGATTTTAGGCTCCCCGTCCCCAAGAACGCGCAAACCCTGTTCAACCAGTTGATCGCGTGCCGCGTGGATATCCGCAACCTCATAACAAATATGGTGAATGCCACCAGCCGCATTGCGTTCGAGGAACCCGGCAATCGGTGATCCCTCGCCAAGCGGATGCAACAACTCGATCTTGGTGTTCGGCAATGTCACGAAGACGGTCGTCACACCATGCTCGGCAACGTCTACGGGCGCCGATACCTCCGCGCCGAGACTGTCGCGATAAAGGGCGGTCGCCGCGTTCAAATCCGGCACTGCTATGGCCACATGGTTCAATTTGCCGATCATTTCTCGAGCCTTTCACGCACAGCTATTCGTTTGAAAACGACGCCTAGACAAACCGCCGAAGATTAGCAAGCAATCTCGGCGGCATACGCGGTCAAAGTGGAATATTGAGCCCACATGCTAGGCCCCGGTCCGACGCGCCGGCGCAACAGGCCGTCAGCCAGAGAAAGCCCGCGATCGTGAAGGCACGAACGCTTACGCTCTTGAGCTCACAGCACAATCCGGGCAGGGAAAGCGAATGATCGCGATTGAAAGACGGGGTCAAATTCGCACCAATTCCACCGTCACCGTCGGACGCTTGTCATAGACCCGCCGGAGTTCGCGGCGCACCGCGAGCCGCGCGGTCTCGCGCACCACTTCGTCATCGCGACGCTTGCTGGCTGATAGTGCTTTGAGGTTACCGCGAACCATTTCGGCCAATCCGCCTTCCGGTATCTCGCCGTCGATCAAGACGCCTTGGGCGCGCCATTTCGGGTCGGCCAACAAGTCGCCACTTTCGTCCATCACAAGAGTGACGAAAAGGACGCCCTCGCGCATCAGACGGCGCCGCTCACGCAGCACATCGCTATCGATCGGCAGCAGCATATTGCCGTCTAGCGCGAGCCGTCCCGTCGGCACGGAATCGACAATTTCGATAGGTCCCGGCGCAAGCCGAATAACATCGCCATTCTCCGCCAGCACCGCATGCGGGACCCCGCAGGAGCGCGAGAATGAGACATGCTCGCGCAAATGTCGCGCTTCGCCGTGAACCGGGATCACTGTGCTTGGCCGGACCCAGTCGTAATACTGCGCGAGCTCGTCGCGCGCCGGGTGGCCAGATACGTGAACAAATGCATCCCGCTCGGTGACAACTTCAATGCCGCGTTTCATCAAGCGGTTGATCATGCGATAGATCGGCTTGCCGTTGCCGGGAATGATCTTGGATGAGAACACCACGACGTCGCCGGCCTCGAGCGTGACATTTGGATGGTCCTCGGCCGCGATCTTGGCCAATGCGGCGCGCGGTTCGCCTTGACTGCCGGTGGCCAGGATCAGCACCTTGTCGCGCGGCAAATAACCGATGTCCGCGTCCGACAAGAGCGGCGGCAAGTCGCGTAGGTAGCCCGCCTCGCGCGCCGCCTCCACAATGCGCCACAAACTCCGTCCGACCAATGCCAGATGCCGGCCATGTCGCGCCGCGATCCGCGCCACGGTGTTAACGCGTGTGGCGTTGGACGCGAAAGTGGTGACCAAAACGCGCCCGGTCCGGTCCGCGACCAACGCATCCAAACTGTCACATAAGTCGGCTTCTTGTCCCGAATTGCCCTTCTGCAACACGTTCGTCGAGTCGCAGACCATGGCGAGAACGCCGGCATCTCCTAGCGCTTTTAATTTGTCGACATCGGTGGCGTCGCCCACTGGCGGCGCGGTTTCAATCTTGAAGTCACCGGTGTGCAGCACCGTGCCGTAGCGCGTTCGCACCGCCACCGCGTTGGGCTCCAGGATTGAATGGGTGACTGTCACGAACTCGAGATCGAACGGGCCGAGTTCAAACCGGCCCCCGATCGGCACCTCGTGCAGTTCCACTTCGTCTTCAAGTCCGACCTCGGCCAGTTTGCGCCGCAGCAAGGCGGCAGCGAAGGGCGAGGCATAGACCGGACACCGAAACCGCGGCCACAAATATTGGACAGCGCCCAAATGATCTTCATGCCCGTGCGTGAGCACGATCGCCAAGAGGTCCGAGTGCCGATCCTCGATGAACGTCGGGTCGGGCATCACAACGTCGACGCCGGGCAAACCGTCCTCGCCGAACGTGACGCCGAGGTCGAGCATGATCCACTTGCCGTCAAGGCCGTACAAGTTGAGGTTCATGCCGATTTCGCCGGTGCCGCCCAGCGGAACGAAAACCAGCTCGTCGTCGGTTTGGCTGTCGTGCAATTCGGTCATTGGTTCAATTGATGAATGCGACACAGCCCGTGCAGCGTCAGATCTGGGTCGACAATATCGATTGCCTCTGTCGCATCGTGAAACAGCGCAGCCAAGCCACCGGTCGCGACGCAGGTTATGGGCTGCGCCACTTCGGTTTTGATGCGGGCGACAAGCCCTTCGATCAAACCGACGTAGCCCCAATACACGCCGGACTGCATGGCGGAGACCGTACCGGTGCCGATTACTTTTTGCGGTTTTTCAATCGAGACGCGCGGCAGTTTCGCCGCCGCGCGGTCGAGCGCTTCCAGCGAAAGGTTGACGCCTGGTGCAATGACACCGCCCTCATAATTGCCATCGGCACTGACCACATCGAGCGTGGTCGCGGTGCCGAAGTCGATCACGATCAGCCAACCGGGATACCGCTTGTGCGCGGCAACCGCATCGACCAAGCGATCGGCGCCGACCTCGCCAGGACGTTCGATATTGATCTTGAGCCCGAGATCGAGATCTCGACCGACAACACGCGGCTGGCAGTTGAAGTAGCGTCGGCAAAGCGTGTCAATTTCATAGAGCGCCTGCGGCACCACATTGGCGATGATCGCGGCGCTGATGTCGCCCGGCTGAATCCCATCAAGCGCCAGGAGTTGGGTCAGCCAAACCGCATATTCGTCGGCGGTCCGATTCAACACGGTGGCGCTGCGCCACTGATCCACCAATGTCTCGCCTTCGAACAGACCAAACACGACATTGGTGTTTCCAATGTCCACGGCGAGTAGGAGGGATCGCGCCATCAGCCCAGCGGAAACACGTCGCCGGCCGCCACATGACGGCGGCCGCCATCATCCAGGCCAACAATGAGAGCCCCGTCTTCGGCCAACCCTTCAAATCGGCCACCGAACGTCTCCTTGTCCAGCCGGACCTCGAGCCGCTCACCAAGCCCATGCGCCCGGTCCAACCAGGCGACGCGTATAGGCTCAAAACCACGCTCCAACCAGCTATCACTCCAGCGCAAAAAATGTCGTGCGAACGCCGCCATCACCAATTCCGGCTCAATGTCTGTCGCTCCTTCGAACGCGAGGTCTGTTGCTGGATACGGCAAATCTTCGGGATGCCCGACCAGGTTAACCCCGACGCCAATCACCAGCCAATCAAGCTTACCGCCCGAACCTGCCGATGACTCAAGCAGAAGACCCGCGCATTTGCGACCATGTATCAATATGTCGTTTGGCCATTTGACGCGAATCTCGACCATTGGCGGCACAAGACCCGACAAGGCATCACAGAGCGCGATCGCCGCGACGAACGACAGCTGAGCGGCCTGTTCGAGTGGCTGATCGGGCCGCAGCAGGAGCGACATGTAGAGATTTCCGAGCGGCGACTGCCACGCCCTGCCCCGTCTCCCCCGGCCAGCACTTTGACGTCGGGCCCAAACCAGCGTGCCTTCCGGCGCACCGCCTTCGGCTAGCCGGCGCGCTTCCGCGTTGGTGCTGTCGATTTCGTCGAATGGAAGGAGCGTGTACGGAGGCGGCAGACGAACCGGCAAGGTCACGGAAAGAGGGCCGCCGCCGCTTGCGCGGCGCCGGTGAGCAAGGGCCCTGGATAGACGAAGAAAAGCAAAATTACCAAACTGGTACCGGCGATCACCATCGAAACTTCGCTTTCGATCGGCCGATCAAAGGGTTCGGCGGCCTCGTCGAAATACATCAGTTTCACGATACGCAGGTAATAGAACGCTCCGACAACGCTGGTCAGCACGCCGATCACAGCTAGCGCATAAAGCCCCGCCTCGATCGCGGCGAGGAACACGTACAATTTGCCAAAGAATCCCGCCAACGGCGGAATCCCAGCCATGGAGAACATCAGGATGCCGAGCGCCGCCGCCACCATAGGCTGCGTGCGACCAAGACCAGCCAGGTCGCTGATATTTTCCAGCATCTGGCCCTTGGCGCGCATAGCCATGATGCAACCGAAGGTACCGATCGTCATGACCAAGTAGATCGCCATATAAACGATGACACTCTGCGCGCCCTGCTCCGTGCCGGCCGCAAGTCCCACCAGCGCGTAGCCGATATTGCCGATCGAACTGTAGGCCATCAGCCGTTTGATATTGGTCTGATAGATCGCCGCGAACGCGCCGAGCAGCATGGAAGCGATAGCGATGAATACGACGATTTGCCGCCATTCGCCGACCATGCCGCCAAACGGATCGACAAGGACGCGCATGAACAGAGCGATGGCCGCAACCTTAGGCGCCGCCGCGAAGAAAGCAGTTATGGCGGTGGGCGCACCTTCATAAACGTCCGGGGTCCACATGTGGAACGGCACGGCCGAAATCTTGAACGCCAGGCCGGCCGCCACGAAGACAAGCCCAACGACAACGCCGATGGATGCGTCGCCGTGGCCGAGTGTCATCGCCAAGGTGTCGAAGCTCGTGCTGCCGGCGAAACCATAAACCAGCGAACAGCCGTAGAGCAGCATGCCAGACGACAAGGCACCCAGGATGAAATACTTCAATCCCGCTTCGGTCGATCGCCGCGTGTCCCGTTTGAAGGCCGCAATCACATAGAGCGGCAGGCTGTGCAGCTCGATCCCGACATAGAGCGCCATAAGATCGTTGGCCGACACCATCATCAGCATGCCAAGCGTAGCAAACGTGATGAGGCCCGGATATTCGAACTGGTTCATGCGCTCGCGGACGCGATAGCTGCGCGCCATGATCAGCGTGATCAGCGCCCCGAGCAACACGAGGCCTTTCATGAACCGCGTGTACGCGTCCGACACGAAAAGCCCGTCAAACGTGGTGCCAACTTCACTCGGCGCAAACACGACGGCAATCAACGCCAATGTCATACCGACGAGCGCCAAAGACGTCGCCGGTCCGTCGTCGTCGGTCCGGCGGAACACGCCAACCATCAACAGGAATATCGCGGTCGCAAGCAGAATAAGTTCTGGCAATGCGGGCGCGAGATCCGGGAAAGTGGTCATAAGCTGAGCCCTACTGCGCCGCGTCTGCTTGTTGCACGACGGTCGGCTGCGCTTGCAGCATCAACTTGTCGACCGAGGCGTGCATCACGTCCAGAAAACTGTTCGGGTAAATGCCCATCCAGAGCACGACCGCAACCAGCGGCGCAAACACCGCGATCTCACGCCGATCGAGATCGAGGATGGTCTTCAGATTTTCCTTGGTCAGCTCACCAAAGATGACACGGCGATAGAGCCACAGCATGTAGGCGGCGCCCAGGATAATGCCCAAGGCCGCCAAAGCCGCGACCGAGGTGTTGGCCTGGAACGCCCCGAACAACACCAAAATTTCACCGACGAAGCCGCTGGTCCCCGGCAATCCGATCGAGGCCATGGTGAAGAGCATGAACACCGCGGCGTAGATCGGCATGCGGTGGACCAAACCGCCGTAGGTTTCGATCTCGCGGCTATGGACCCGATCGTAGACGACGCCGACGCACAGGAACAAAGCGGCGGAAACGATGCCATGGCTGAGCATCACCATAATGCCGCCTTCAATGCCTTGGGTCGTCATGGTGAACACGCCGATGGTGACGAAGCCCATATGCGCCACCGAGGAGTAGGCAATCAGCTTCTTCATGTCCTGCTGCATCAAAGCGACCAGCGACGTGTAAATCACCGCCACCACGCTCAGCGTGTAGATGAACGGTGTGAAGAACAAGCTGGCGTCCGGTAACATCGGTAAAGAGAACCGCAAGAAGCCGTAGCCGCCGAGCTTCAATAGGATGCCCGCCAGGATCACCGAACCCGCCGTGGGCGCCTCGACATGCGCGTCCGGCAGCCACGTGTGGAACGGCCACATCGGCACTTTGACTGCGAAGGAGGCAAAGAGCGCCAACCACAGCCAATATTGCAGCGACGGATCGAACGCCGTGTCCATTAAGGTCGGAATGTCGGTCGTGCCGCCGACATAGGCCATGGTGAGAATGGCGATCAGAAACAGCACCGACCCGGCAAGCGTATAAAGAAAGAACTTGAACGCGGCATAGACCCGCCGCGGCCCGCCCCAAATCCCGATAATGATGAACATCGGGATCAGGATGCCTTCGAAGAATATGTAGAACAGCACCATGTCGAGCGCGCAGAACACGCCGATCATCATGGTCTCCATGACCAGGAAGGCGATCATGTATTCCTTGACGCGTTCGGTAATGGCTTGCCAGCTGGCGAGCACGCAGATCGGCGTCAGAAAGGCCGACAACACCACAAACAGCACAGAGATGCCGTCGACGCCAACCGAATAACTGATACCGAGCCCCGGAATCCACTCAATCGTGCGGACGAATTGGAAATCCGGGTTGGCGGGATCGAACCACGCCCAAAGCGCGAGCGACAAAATGAACGTCGCAAGCGATGTCCAAAGCGCGACCGCCCGCGCGTTGCGCGCGACGATTTCGGCCTCGCCGCGAATGGTGAGAACCATCGCCGCGCCGACCAGCGGCAGGAAAATGATCAGGCTAAGGATTGGCAGGGTGTTCAATGCCTCAGCCCCCCGCCCCGACCATGTACCAGGTGACCAGGATCGCCACGCCCACCAACATCGCGAAGGCGTAGTGATACACATAGCCGCTTTGGAGCTTGCTCGCCCGGCGCGCCATATCGACCACAGCGGCCGCGATGCCGTCGGGCCCGACACCGTCAATCAGACTACCATCGCCCGATTTCCAAAGGCCCGTGCCAAGGCGTTTCGCCGGCTCGACGAAGATGCGGTCATACATTTCGTCGAAGTACCACTTGTTGAGCAGGAACAGATAGACGCCGCGGGCAGCGTTTGCCATGCGTCCCGGAAGCTCGGGCGACCGAATATACAGCACGTAGGCGACGGCAATGCCGCCGATCGCGAGCACCAACGGCAGATATTTGACCCAAGCCGGCACGTGGTGCGCATTTGCGAGCGCATCGTGCCCCGGCAACATGACGATTGCGTCCCCCCAATAGGAACCGGCGGCGTCGACCAGCCCAATACTCGCATAGCCGACATAGCCAGCGGCGACCGCACCGATCGCCAATACCACCAAAGGCAGCATCATCACCAGGGGCGATTCATGCACGTGCGCCATGACCTTCTCGTCCGCCCGCGGTTTGCCGTGGAAGGTCATGAACAACAAGCGCCACGAATAGAATGCTGTCATCGCGGCAGCGGCAGCGCCAAGCCAATAGGCATAGTTGCCGACCCCGCTATGCGCCGCGTAGGCGGATTCGAGTATCATGTCTTTCGAGAAAAACCCAGCGAATGGCGGCACACCCGCCAGCGCCAGTGAGCCGATCCACATGAGAATGTACGTGCCGGGGATCAGCTTGTAGATGCCGCCCATCTTGCGCATGTCTTGTTCGTCGGACATGGCGTGGATGACCGATCCGGCGCCCAGGAACAACAGCGCCTTGAAGAAAGCGTGGGTCATCAGATGGAAGATGCCGGCCGAATAGGCCGACACGCCGCACGCGAAGAACATGTAGCCGAGCTGGCTACAGGTCGAATAGGCGATCACCCGCTTAATGTCGTTCTGAACAAGACCAACGGTCGCCGCAAAGAATGCGGTCGAGGCCCCGACGATTGTCACCACCATCAACGCGGACTCGGAATATTCGAAAAGCGGCGAACAGCGCGCGACCATGAACACGCCGGCGGTCACCATCGTGGCCGCATGGATCAGGGCGGAAACTGGAGTCGGGCCTTCCATCGCGTCCGGCAACCACGTATGCAAACCGAGCTGCGCCGACTTGCCCATGGCACCGATGAACAGCAACAGACATATCAGCGTGATGGTATCGACCTCGAGACCGAGGAAGTTGAGCGTCGTGCCATCGATCGCAGCGACGCCTGCGAAAACATCGGCGTAATCGACCGAGTCGAACACCAAGTAGATCGCCAGAATACCGAGCCCGAAGCCAAAATCGCCGACGCGGTTGACCAGAAACGCCTTGATCGCCGCCGCGTTCGCCGCCGGACGCGTATACCAGAAACCGATCAGTAGATAACTTGAGAGGCCGACGCCTTCCCACCCGAAGAACAGCTGCACGAAGTTGTCGGCGGTCACCAGCATCAGCATGGCGAAGATGAACAGCGACAAATACGCCATGAACCGCGGAATGAAG
>JANQOH010000164.1 GCA_028289725.1 Alphaproteobacteria bacterium | reverse complement strand
CGTGCCCGCCGCCCTGCACGCGCTGGAAATTGCGCGTGACGCGGGCGTCCGCACCATTCTAAACCCGGCGCCCGCCACAGCCTTACCCGACGCCATGCTGCCGCTCTGCGACTTCGTGACGCCGAACGAACACGAGGCCGAGGCGCTGACCGGATTGCCGATCGCCTCGATCGAGGATGCGCAAAACGCCGGCGAAGCTTTGTTGGCCAAAGGCGTCGGCGCGGCGGTGATCACACTCGGCGAACGCGGCGCGGTGATCTGCGCAGAGAATTCGTTCGAACACATCCCCGCCTTCGACGCGGGCGCGGTTGTTGAAACCACCGGTGCCGGTGACGCCTTCAACGGCGCTTTCGCCACAGCCCTGGTGCGCGATGGCGCACCGATCGATGCCGTCCGCTTTGGCTGCGCGGCCGCCAGCATTTCCGTTAGCCGTCCCGGCGCCGCGCTCTCCATGCCGGACCTGGCGGCCGTCGACGCCGTACTCGCAAAACCGTCTCTCGGTTAGCCACGCATCGTTGCGAAGTGCGTTCGAAGTCAACCGGGCATCGGCACAAGGCTGTTCCGCCTGACATGAATAATTAGCTTGACAGACGTAACGGATTCCGTGTAACAGCCGCGGCCCAGGAAGGTGAGCGATGTTGTCGAAGCGCAATCTTAGAGTTCCAAACCGGCTGACGTCCGACGTCAGCCCCAAACACGAGTCGCGCGTGATTTACGGTGAATCACGCTCGATGCAGGTGTGCCTTTGCTAGCTTAACGCAAGAATATTTTCGAAAGCTGAGCGCCCGGCATGCCATGACCGGGCGCTTTTTTTTGGAGAAGACCGATGCAAGTCACGATCCGAACCATCGATGACGTTTTACCGCACATGCGGGACGATAGCGGGATCATTGTATCTGAAAGACCCGACCATACTGTCATCGATTACGTGTATACGACTGACGAAACATTCGATTCCGATATGGCACTGCAATGCCGTGGCCTGAAGTTCGACGCGGCGGGGCGGATTATCGCGCGCCCGTTCCACAAGTTCTTCAACTTGGGCGAACGGGAGGATCCGTTTCGGATTGATTGGGCCCGTGGGCACCACATTGTCGAGAAGTTGGACGGCACGATGATCCATGCCGTGATGCTCGATGGCGACTTGCTTTTCATGACGCGCATGGGCCACATGCAGCAGGCAAAGGATGCCATGGCAATTGCTTCGGATGGATTGCTTGCGCTGTGTGCATCACAGTTGAAGTTGGGACGAACACCGTTATTCGAGTACACATCGCCGGAAAACCGCATCGTGTTGTCGTACGACGCGCCGGCGCTGACCTTACTCGGAATCCGGGAGATGGTATCCGGACGCTATGTCTCGGACGCGGAAATCCGCGCCTTATGCCAACACTATCGGGTGCCGGTCGCGGCCCATCATGGCCAGATTGACGACATAAAGGCCTTCATGGCCGACACCAAGGCTTTGGAGGGGATCGAAGGATTCGTGATCGCTTTTGACGACGGTCATAGGATCAAGATCAAGGCAGACGCCTATGTGCTGCGCCACAAGGCGTTGTCCGGCGCGCAGCTCGAGAAGAACGTTCTTGAGTGGGTGTTGGCGGATGTGGTCGACGATGTCGTGCCGATGCTGCCGTCCGATATGGCGGACCGCGTTGCCGTCTATCAACGCGACGTGCAAGCCGCCATCTCGCGGCGGGCGGCACAAGTCGATGCGTTTGTCGCGGCCCATCGCGGCCTCGAACGGCGTGAAATTGCGCGCGCCGCACAGGAATCTCTGGACAAAGCCCTCCGGCCGGCGGTTTTTTCGGTTCTCGATGGCAAGGATGTCCGCGACAGCGTCAAGAAGCACCTAAAGTGGGCGGCTCATTCGCAGACTCGAATTGACAGTGTCCGCGATCTTTACGGCCTGTGTTGGACGCGTGACGGCTTACCCGATATCGACCTCGGGTAAGCCCCGCACGTCCTATGACCGTGACGTTCCCAGATACGCCGCAAGACTGTGCATCGCGCCATCCCAACCCGCCTCGTGGACCGTGCATGCCGCGTCTGACGGGATACCCTCGTGCGTGACCGTCACCTCGGTTTCGGCCCCGTGCGCTTCGAACGCAAAAGTGACGCGCATCGGAATGCCAGCCAATGGGTCAGGCGCTTCCCACACCCAGGTCAGAACGATCCGCTCGGGCGCGACGATCACCTCGTAAACGCCGCCAACAACGGCCTGCCGGGCGTCGGGCATGGTGTAACGCAGGCGATAGCGACCGCCGACGGCAAACGCGAATTCCTCCACGTCCAGGGTTACTGCGGCATCGGGCACAAACCATTTTGAAAGCGCCGCGGCGCTCGTGAAGGCTTCGAACACGCGCGGCCGCGGCGCTTGAATGCGCCGCCTTACGATCAGTGGCACGGAGATCGTGGTCATGTTTCACCCTCTTGATCGCCGACGAACCGTTCGAGACTGTCCAGCGTGCCCTCCCAAAACATTCGGTGACGGGTCAGCCAATCGACGGCTTCGTCCATAGGGCCAAGCACCAAATGAAACTGGTGCGTGCGGCCGCGCACATCGCGCTTTACCAGCCCAGCCCGTTCGAGAACCTTCAAATGTTTGGAAATCGTTGGCTGTGCAACTTTAAATGGCGCGCGCAATTCATTGGCGCTCAACCCGCCATTTGCGGCGAGCATGGACAGCATCGCGCGGCGCGTGCCGTCCCCCAACGCATGAAAGGTTCGGTCCAACGGTTCTTGATATTGTATAGCCATGTGGCTATATTATGCCGACTTGTCGAAACCGTCAAGGTCCAGCGAAGGGAGACGCATCGTGAGAGATTTGGCCATTCTGACGTTTCAAACGCTCGATGGCGTGATGCAGGCGCCCAAGCTGCCTGAGGAAGATTTTTCCGGTGGCTTCCAGCACGGCGGCTGGGCGGACCCATATTGGGACGAGGTCATGGCATTGGTCGGCCGGACCGCGATGGCCACGCCGTACGACGCGCTGTTCGGCCGCAAAACTTACGATCTTTTCGCGGTCCACCAACCGGCCAGCGGTACGCCCCTGAGCGATGCGCGCAAATATGTCGCGACGTCGGACCCGTCGGGCCTAACCTGGCAAAACACAGTGCCGCTCACCGGCGACCTCGCCACCGCCATCGCGAAGATCAAACAGAACGATGGGCCGCTCATCCAAGTCCACGGCAGTTGGCAGCTCATTCAATTCCTGCTGGCGCACGATCTTGTCGACGAGCTGCGGCTTTGGACATTTCCGGTGATCGTCGGCGCGGGAAAACGCGTGTTTGCCAACGCCGACAAAGCGCGCGCTTTTCAGCTCGTAAAGTCCGACAGCACATCCAGTGGCGTAGTCATGGGGTTCTACCGACGCGCACCTTAGGGCGTAGGGTTCGGCGCGCCGCTGCGGCGACGGTCCGTGCCAGGCGCCGCTGTCTCGATTAAGAGCGCCTGGAACCTACAGGCTCATGCCGCCGTCGAGGTAAAGGGTCTGGCCAGTCATATAGTCCGACGCGGCCGAGGAGAGATAGAGCGCCAAATACCCGACTTCCTTCAAGTCGCCGAAGCGGGTCAATGGCACCAACCGCTCTGCCATGGCTTTCGAGCGCACCATGCCGTCGTCGCCGACCGTCACCGGATCAGGGAAAATGCCGGGCGCAATGCTGTTCACGTGCACACCATAGGGCGCCCATTCGAGCGCTTGGGCGCGGGTGAAGCCGGCAAGCCCCGTCTTGGCGATCGAATAGACCACCATATCGCCGCCGCCTTGGCGCGCGGTCCACGACGAAATGTTGATCACCTTGCCCGACCGCCGCTCCAACATGTGCGGCCCGACCGCCCGGGTGCACAAAATCGCTTCGGTCAAATTGACGTCCATCACCGTGTTCAGTTCTTCGTCGGTGAGCGCCGGCGTGTCGCCGTCGGGCAGAGCGACCAGCGGCTTGTAAATCGCGTCGCCCAGATTGTTAATCAGCACGTCGATCTTTCCATACGTGTCCATCACCTGATCGACCGCTTTCTGCACACCGTCCTTCTTGGTGACGTCCGCCACCACCGGGATCACCTTGCGCCCGCTCGCCGTTGCGATATCCGCCGCGACGCCTTCGACATAACGCGGTGTCAAAGAATTGATCGCCACGTCCGCGCCGGCATCCGCGAGTACTTGCGCGATGCCCTTGCCGATGCCGCGCCCGGCGCCGGTCACGAACACGACCTTATCGGTCACATCAAAGGCGTCTGGAAGCATGGTCGCGGTCCCCCTGGAATACGAAAGCGCCCGATCTTTAGCACGCGGGCGCCAATTTGCCGCCCCACCCGGTCGCGTCCGGGGGCCCACGCCAAATGCATGGAAGCAAAAATTTCCACGGCCAAGCCAGAAACGTCTGACGTCGCCAGTGACCCGCATCAGTACGACGCTCGACAAGCTTAGGCGGTGAAAACTCCTGGAACTAAATGGATCAAAAAATCTCCATCCAAAACATAACGGCGAAAAATCCGAATCCTAGAATCATAAATGGATAGGAAAAAAATATCCTGTCCTTTATTGGCACCTCCTTCCCGCCATATCCCCCATCGCCGTATTTAATTGATTGCTTTACCTTTTTTCTAAAGTTTCTTCTGTCAGTAATATAGACCCGTATTTCAAAAATATATCTCCCAATTAAATAAATAGCCACCAAAGTAAACAAGCAAGACAAAACAAACTTGAAAACCATATTCAAGGCCCTTGAAAACATGAACACCTGATCGGACGGCTGCAACTCTTTGTATACCATGCCGTGAAGACCTTTGCTTGGGACTCGACGCATCCCAAAGCCGAACGACCGCAAGAACACGATACAAATCGATTGCAAGAAAAGCGTATTGAGCCACATGCCCAAGCTCGATCTACCCGCAAAGTCATGAGGTAACACCCCGGCGCAGGCGCCGATCGTCTTGCCAAGCCCGCCGGTCGCCGTCACCATCACCGCGATTGGGTCCGCGACCGACTTGCGTCTTAGGGGGATGAGATGCCGGGAAACGCCACGTTCAATCCGTATGCGCGCCGTCCCGAAGATGCGTTGGAGCCGCCAAAAGGCTTCGGCCCGACACTCCGCTATCTCGGCCCCGGCCTGATCATCACCGGATCGATCGTCGGCTCGGGCGAACTCATCACCACCACCACCCTCGGCGCCACGGTCGGCTTCGTGCTGCTGTGGTGGATTCTGTTTTCGTGCTGGGTCAAAAGCGTGTTCCAGGCCGAATTCGGCCGCTACATCATCTCATCCGGCGAGACGGGTTTGCGCGCGCTCAATCGGGTGCCGGGCAAGATCGGCCGCGTCTCGTGGGTCGTGCTGTTGTGGCTGTTCCTGCTGATCCCGTTCCATCTCGGCGTCGGCGGCATTTATGGCGGCGTCGGCCAAGCCGTAGCGCTCGCGGTGCCCGAAGTCGACGCGCTGGTCTGGACGCTGTTGTTTGCCGGCGTCGCGATCGGTTTGGTTTTGACCGGCATTTACCGCCTCCTCGAAACCCTGCTGACCTTCATGGTGGTGATCTTCACCGGCATCACGCTCGCCTGCGCCATCCTCCTGCAATTCACCGAATATGCGGTCACCTGGTCCGACATACGGCTGGGCCTCAGCTTCGATATCCCGGTCTACGCGATCGCATTGGCGCTCGGCGCCTTCGGCGCGACCGGCGTCTCTGCCAACGAAAACATCGCCTATACCTATTGGTGTACCGAAAAAGGCTACGGACGCTTCGCCGGCCCCCGCGCGAAAGACGACGCCTGGGCCGCGCGCGCGCGAGGCTGGATCAAGGTGTTGCAAACCGACGTCTGGCTCACCCTGATCCTCCTGACATTGGCGACCATCCCCTTCTACATGCTGGGCGCCGCGGTGCTGAACCAAATCGGCGAAGTCCCCGACGGCCTCGAGACCATTGCCATCCTATCGAATATTTATACCGAGACTTTGGGCACTTGGGCCTTCTATCTGTTTTTGCTCGGGGCGTTCTTCGTCCTGTTCTCGACCGTCATATCAATTCTTGGCGGCAGTGTGCGCGTCATGGCCGACGCCGCGATCATTCTGGGCCTGGTCCCGGAAGACGATTATGCCGCCCGCCTGCGCGCCATCCGGATCCTCACCATCGTGTCGCCGACCATCATGATCACCTGCTACTTCTTCGTACAGAATCCGGTTTGGATGGTGATGATCGGTGGCATGTTCGGCGCCATGAACGCGCCGATCCTGGCCGGCAGCATCATCTATCTCCGCTATCGCCACACCGACAAACGCCTGACCCCCGGCCGCCTTATCGACACCCTGCTCTGGCTCTGCTTCACCGCCATGCTCTGCCTGGCGCTCTACATCATCTACGTCCGGTTTCTTGTGTGAGCTTCGAGCAGGCCGACGCCCGGTGCGCTTAAGCCGCGCCTTCGAAAGGCGACTCCGCGCGCACGTTTACCGAGACCGTCATCTCAATGAAGTCGTTCGGTTCGCCGTCGAAAGAGCCGGAGACCGGCATCGCTTGCGCGGGTTCGCGGGCGACCGCGATCGGCACCAGGTTGGCGCCGCCGGTGGAACCATTGGTTGGGTCGAATTCGACCCAACCCGCGCCCGGCAAATATACCTGGACCCAAGCGTGGGTGGCGCCGGCGCCGACCACGTCGCTATTGCCGCCATCGACGGCGGGATCGTAGACATAGCCGCTGACAAAGCGCGCGGCCAAGCCGACGCTGCGCACCGCCTCCATCATGAACAGCGCATAGTCGCGGCAACTGCCCGTGCCACGCTCGAGTGTTTCGACCGGCGTCTGCACACCCGGTTCCTCGCGCACCTGATACGCAAAGCTCTCGCGGATCGCCTGGGTGACCGCGAGCAGGAACGCCTCGGTGCCCGTGTCGCCATTGCCATCACGCAGAAATTGGCGCGCCCATTCGGTGATCCGCCGATCGGGGTCGGGATAATGCCGTTCGATGGTGCGGCCGAGATCTGGCACCTCGCGCGCCGGATAGCTGAACGGCAGTTCGCGCGCGAACTCCTCGATGGGGAATTCCGGTTCGGTGAAAGGATAGCGGTCGACCACGATCGTCGAATCGAAATGCAACCTGTCGGATGCCGTGTCGAACTCGGCGATCGCCACCGAATTATTGAACACATCGTGCAGCCAGCGCACGGTGGCTTGCGGTTCGATTTTCAAGGTGGCGCTTTGCAGCCGCAAATCGTGGCTGTCGCGCGGCCGGAACATCAACCTGTGTTCGCCGAACCCGACCGGCTTGCGGTATCGATAGTTGGTAATGTGCTCGACCGTCAGCCTTTGCACCGCAGCCCCCTCTACGTCACATCAAGGCGCCGACAGCTTGGCTCCAACGCCGCGCGCAAAATATTGAGGATTCACCGGAATGTACATCACGCTGCGGCGAAATATGTTCGGTTGACCTCCAACGACACGGTGCCGATCGCGACCTGAAGCTGGTCGAGAAACTTGCTCAATTTGGCGGGGGTGATTTTCTCGCCGGGACCGGTCTCCAATAGAAACTCCAAACCGCGCCGCGCCTTCTCCAGGCTCGCGCGCTGCGTCCCGCCGTGCCGCGCCTCCAGGTCCTTCAGGGCGTCCGAGGCGCGCTCCACGCACAGGGCCACGGCGCGGGCGAACTCCCCGTCATACAAAAAGAACACCGCGACGTCGCGAGCATAGGAGCCCGCGGGATGGCGGCTCCGATACGCGTGATACCCGGCGACCGATCGAAGCAACACGTTCCAGCCGGCGGAGATCAGCGCGTCATCCTCACCGTCCGACAGATACGTGTATCCGATATCGAGGATCCGCGTGGTCTGATCGGCGCGCTCGATATATTTGCCGACTTGATAGAACCGCCACGCTTCGTCGCGCAGCAGTGTGCCCTCCGCGATGCCCTCGGCGGTCTGACAGCGGAGCTTGATCTCCGTGCACAGACCAGAAAGATTCGATTGCCGGAGGTCGCGTTGCGTCCAACCAGCGATCTGATTGTGAAAAATATTGAGGTGCGTCCACAATTCGGTGCTGATCAAATGACGCACCGTGCGCGCATTCTCGCGGGCTGAAGCAATGGCGCATGCAATCGACGTCGGATTGTCCCGATCAAGTACATAGAAGTTGAGCACGTTCGCCGCGGTCGCCCGCTCGTGCTGTTCGACGAACCGCGCCCGGTCGGCATAGAGATCGAGGACGCGATCCCAATCCGGTCCGCCTTGCCGGTCGCGGGCATAGGTCTCGTTGATGTCCAAGATGCGCGCCAGGTTTTCCGCCCGCTCCAAATAGCGCGCCATCCAATAGATGTTGGACGCGAACCGCGCGAGCATGCCGGCCTTAGCCAAGGACCCAGGTATCCTTTGTGCCGCCGCCCTGCGAGGAATTCACCACCAAGGACCCGCGTTTGAGCGCCACCCGGGTTAATCCGCCGGGCAACACCCAGCTATCCTTGCCGGTCAGCGCGAAGGGCCGCAGATCGACATGGCGCGGTTCGATC
>JANQOH010000162.1 GCA_028289725.1 Alphaproteobacteria bacterium | reverse complement strand
CGCAAGGCGCCGGCCGACCTGACGGCCTATGATTATGTGCTGCGCGCGCAGCGTTGGTGGCAAACCGTTACCGCCGAAGACCACGCGATCGCGCGCGACCTGCTCGAAGAGGCCGTCGTTCTCTACACCGATTACGCGCGCGCACATGCCGAGCTTGGCTTTTTGTACCTGGTCGAGCACGTGTTTAATCAAAACCCACGGCCCGACTCATTGGGCCGGGCCAAAGCCGCGTTGCTGCGCGCGGTCGAGCTCGACCCGAACGATTCAAAAGCGCGGTTCTATCTGGCGAGCTATTACTATTGGACCGGTCAAACGGAACTGTTCGTTACGGAATCCGATAAGTCGCTGGCGCTCAATCCAAATGACCCCCGTGCGCTGGGCGAACTCGGCATTTATATTTCGAGCGCGTTGGGCGACCTCGACCGCGGCGCCGACCTGGCCAAGCGCGCCATGCGCCTCGACCCCAACTTCCCGCCCTACTACCGGTATGCCTTGTTCCGCCAAGCATACTTCACTGGGCGCTATGAGGAGGCGCTGGCGGAACTCAAACGGATCGACCTGACGCATCTTTTCCCGCACCAGGTGTTTCTCGCCATCAGCCATGCGCAACTCGGCAATCGTGACGAAGCGCACGCCGCCGCGGCGCGGGTCATCGAATTGCAACCCCACTTTTCAGCCGTTTGGTTTATGGAACGGTTTCAGTTCCACGAAGACTTAAAAGCGGCTTTTCTGGAAGGTGCGGACAAAGCCGGCTTGCCGATTGGACCTATCAGTTAGAACCGCCGGGCATTAGAAAATTTTTCCTGTGATCTAAATCACAGAACACTGCACAAATCCGACCTATATGAAATGACGTCGTCGCTTCATTACGGTTGCCACACTATGTACAATTCCCGCCGTTCGCTTCGCCGCAGTTTCGCTTTCGCTGCCGCCACCCTTGTCGTCCTGACCATGTTCGCGATCACGCCGATTATATCGGGCAGCGATGCGGCGCGGGAACAGGCGACCAACGCCCCGCTCTGATCGGTCCACACGCCGGTCCAGCGCACTCGCGGCACGCCACCACGCCAATGATCCCTCAGGCTCGCTGGAAGGTCGTAATGCGTCGCATGCGGCTCGCCAGCTGATTCGCCCATTCGCGCCCCCCACCTCGACTGGATCGGTCTCGCTTCCGCTAACGTGCGCCCAAGGCGCGATTTTTTGTTCCCATACACTGATTTGCGCTAAACTCGCATCCACGGTGTCTGTGTAGATCAGGCTGAGCTGATTTGGCCATTCTGGCGTGGAGTTGAACCATGTCTCTTGAAGGCAGGGAAGAAATGCGTGCGATTCTGGCGCGCCACTTCCTGCTCAAGCATCTCGAAGACTCGGAGCTCGACCAGCTTCTGAAGTTCGCCAAGCTGCGGCGCGCGCGCCCGGGCGAGGTGTTGTTTCAGAAGGGCGATCCCGGTGACGGGCTGCTCGGCATTCTCAAGGGCCGGGTGAAAATCAGCACCATTTCGGCCGAGGGCAAGGAAGTCGTGCTCAATATCTTGGCGCCGGGTGAGCTGTTTGGCGAGATCGCCCTGATCGACGGCAAGGATCGAAGCGCCGACGCCACCGTCATGGAGAACGCCGAATTGGTCGTGATCGATGCCCGCGATTTCCTGCCGTTCTTGGAGGAGCGGCCGGACCTCACGACGCGGCTTTTGGTGATGCTTTGCGAACGCGTCCGCTGGGTCAACGACCTTTACGAAGACGCGGTCTTTATGCACCTCCCGGCGCGGCTCGCCAAACATTTGATTCGGCTGGGCGAGACCTTCGGCGTTGAAGGCGATGATGGTTCTTTACGGATCAGCCTCAAATTGTCGCAACAGGATTTGGGCAATTTGATGGGCACCACGCGGGAAAGCGTGAACAAGCAAATGCGCGCCTGGGTCGAAGACGGTGTGGTGGAAGTGGAAAGCGGTTACATCACGATCCGCAACCGTGATCAGTTGGAGCTCTACTGCGATCCCTGGTAGGACGTTCGTGACGCCCTTTTAGGCGCGCGAGAAGGCGCGGCGTATGGTTCGGGCCCGTCTTTACTCCCGCCACTGCCAGCGGCCTTCCCAGACCGTAATGGTCTCCTCGGGCGCGAAGCCGGCTGCGGACGACCAAACGCCACCGCCGGAAATATTCGCAAATCGGCCGGTGCCGCCGACGAATGTCCAATCGCCGCCGGACAATGTGCCGCTCCAGCGGTTCCACCACAAATCGCCATTGTCGGCGATTCCTGCGCAGTAACCACGGCCGCCAAGGCTCACGCCCTCGTCGTCGATCAAGTGCGTGCCAAAGCAATCGTAGCGCGATTGATTCAACATGCTTGCCGGATCTTCGGTGTAAAATAGGCCCCAATTGTGGATATGCAGCAGCGCCCGGTTGTCGTCTAACGGCACCGTATCGGTTTTGGTCGTGCTGTAGGCGCTAAAACCCTTGCCCATCTCCTGGTGCGTGCCGACCGGTTGCGCTCCGGCGGAAACGGCAAGGAATGTGACGCCGCCGAGCACGGCGGCAATGAAAATCGAAAATCGCATGTGACAATATCTTGGCTGTGACGCATTGCTTGCGCCTCCTCACCAAGTGGGATCGCGGCTCGTGAAAACAAGCCTGCGGCACCGTCTAAGTCGCTAAATTCTTTAGATTCTTTTGGCGAATGATCAACAGGCGCCAACGCGCACGACCACAAGCGATCCGTCAGGCGTTGCCGCCGCGCGCCACTTGGATTTCGGCGTTCGATGCCATGGCCATCAAACGGGCGTCATTTGCAATGGTGGTAAATTGGAACCCTTTTTCAATTTTATCGCGTGCCGATGCGCCCGTGGGACAATGGATGCCGGCGGCGACTTTGTGCTTCTTGGCCGCCGCCAGAATTTTGTCCACCGCTTCGATGACGTTTGGTGCCGTTGGTTCCGGATTCGGCGGATTGCCGAGGCTGATGGCTAGGTCATTGGGGCCGATATAAATGCCGTCGAGACCGTCCACTTTCATAATCTCGTCGACATTGTTGAGCGCCTCTTCGGTCTCGATCATTGCCATCGTGACGATGGTGTCGTTGGCGTGCGCCGGATAGTCGGGCCCGCCATACAGCAAGCCGCGCGCCGGACCGAAGCTCCGATATCCCTCGGGCGCATAGCGGCACGCGCCGACAAACTGCTCGCACTGCTCCCGCGTGTTGATCATCGGACAAATAATGCCGTAGGCGCCGGCATCGAGCAGCTTCATGATTGCCGCCGGATCGTTCCACGGCACGCGGGCAAAGGGGGTCGGGCTATAGGCTGACATGGCGCCGAGCATCTTCACAGCGTCGGGAAAATCGACCATGCCGTGCTGGGTATCCACCGTGACGCTGTCATACGGTGTCGCCGCCATGACTTCCGCGCTGTAGCTGCTCGGAATGGCGAGCCAGCCATTGACCACCGCGCCACCGTCGGCCCAGATGGACCGCACATTGTTCTCCCGCATTTTCTTTCCTCCCACTCAGCCGCAGACCATCGGCGCCCGGCATCAATCGAGCGAAATTTCTCCGTTGATAGTTTGATCGAGACCAATGCCATCAATCGTGATGCGCGCCGCGACCGCCAGTTTTTCCGATCCGCTCAACTGTCCGTCGGCAACCGCCGCGCGCACGGCTTGTTCGATTTCGCGTTGGCTCGTGACACCGACGGTTTTCAGAAACTTGCGGATACTCATGTTGAAATTGTCTTCGTTCATCGCTCGTCTCCTTATGGGCCGTCGTTCCTGACGTAGGATCCCGCCGGGCCAGCAGAGTTGGCCCGCAAATCGCGATATGCTAATCGCATCTTCGTTGCGACCGCTGCAAGCCAAAACATCGCCAAGGAGTTCCGGCCATCGCCATCCCCGCGCAATTAGAGGGAGACGCGCTTGCCTGCGTGCGCGGCGAACGACTTGTGTTCGAAGATATCTCATTTTCGATCAAACAAGGCGAAGCCTTGGTTTTGCGGGGCCCCAACGGCAGCGGCAAGACGACTTTTTTGCGCCTCATCGCAGGGCTGCTCAGGCGCGAAGCCGGGCACCTTTCGTGGCGTGGTACGGACGTCGCCGAAGACCCGGAAGCCTGGCGCGCCGAGCTATGCTTTGTCGGCCATCTCGACGGCATAAAGTCGCTTTTTACTGTGGCGGAGAACGTCTCATTTTGGGCTCGTCTAGCGGGCAAAGGCGATCTGCGAATTGGTGAGGCGTTGGACCGGTTCGGTCTCGCGGATTTGTCGGACGTGCCCGCGCGGTTTCTGTCCGCCGGTCAACGCCGCCGCGTCGGATTGGCGCGCTTGGTTGCAGCGCCCGTGCCGGTCTGGCTGCTCGACGAGCCGACAGTGAGCCTTGACGTGGAGTCCGTGGCGACCCTGGCCGGTGTTATGAAAGAGCATCGGGCCGCCGGTGGATTGATCATCGCTGCGACCCACGCGGATCTCAATTTGGACGACGTAAAGACCCTCGCGCTCGGATCGCGCCAAGCGTCATGAGCAGCTTTTTCCGGACCGGCCTTGAAGTTGCCCGGCGCGATGTGCGGCTGGCGGTCCGCCGCGCCGGCGACACCGTGGCGGTGATCACTTTTTTCGTGATCGCGATCGTGCTGTTTCCGCTCGGCGTGGGCCCGGAATTGTCAGTTTTGGCGCGCATCGCCTCCGGCACAATCTGGGTGGCGGCGCTCCTGGCCGCGATGCTGTCGCTGGATCGGTTGTTTCTCGCCGATCACGACGACGGCAGTTTGGACTTATTGCTGCTTGCGCCGGTTCCGCTCGAAGTCATTGTTTTGGCTAAATGTGCGGCCCATTGGCTAACCACCGGGGTGCCGCTGATCGTGACCGCGCCGCTCCTCGCCGTGTTGATGAATCTGAACTTTGACGGCCTTGGCGCGTTGATATTGGCGATGGCGCTCGGCACACCGATCCTCAGTCTAGTGGGTGCCGTCGGCGCCGCCTTGACCGTCGGCGTGCGCCGGGGTGGCGCACTTGTGCCGCTCCTGGTCTTGCCCTTGGTCATCCCAGTACTGATATTCGGGGTGGCCGCGATCGATGCCGCGGTCATCGGCGCTGACGCAAGCGCGCCCCTGATGGTCCTTGGCGGCATGCTCCTGGCCTCTCTGGTCTTGGCGCCGTGGGCCGGAGCGGCCGCCTTGCGTCTGTCCGCGGAATAACGTTAGACAAGGGTCGTTATGGCATCTTCATTGCATCGGTTCGCCAATCCGAACCGTTTTATGCGGCTTTCGGGCGCCGTTTTGCCATGGGCGGCCGTGATCACGGCGATATTATTTCCGATCGGCTTGTATTTGGCGCTTTTCGCCTCGCCGCCTGATTATCAGCAGGGCGAGACGGTCCGCATCATGTACGTTCACGTGCCGGCGGCGTGGATGGCGCTGTTTGTCTACACCACGATGGCGGTGGCCAGCGCGGTAGCGCTGATTTGGCGGCACCCGGTGGCAGATATCGCCGCGCGCGCCGCCTCGCCGTTGGGCGCTGGCTTTACGTTCATCGCGCTCGCCACCGGCGCCCTGTGGGGCCAGCCGATGTGGGGCACATGGTGGGTTTGGGACGCGCGGCTGACTTCGGTCCTGATTTTGTTTTTTCTGTATCTCGGCCACATGGCCCTATTCGATGCCTTTGACGACCCGACGAAGGGCGCACGCGCGGCGGCGATCCTCGCCTTGGTGGGCGCGGTAAACGTCCCGATCATTCATTACTCGGTTGAGTGGTGGAACACCCTGCATCAGCCGGCCAGCATTTTGCGCGACGGTGGGCCGAGCATCGCCGCATCCATGCTTTGGCCGCTGTTCATCATGGCGTTTGCCTTCAAAGCCTACTTCGTCACCTTTTTGCTTGTTCGTATGCGAAGCGACATTACCGCCGCAAAACTGCGTGCCCTACGCCGGACGCAGGTTGAAGGCGCGGGGATGAGCGCCGCGACGCCGGCGGCGGCTGAGGCAGATCGGGCATGAGCGATTTTCTTGCCATGGGTGGCTATGCCACTTTCGTCTGGTGGTCGTACGGCCTGACCGCCGCCGTGTTAATCGGCCTCGCCGTGTTCGCGCTTCGGCGTGCCCGCGCGCGGCGCGAAGAACTTGATCAATTGCAGGCGCGGCTGGGGCCGGGCCGCCGTGAGTCACGTCAATGACCCGAAAGAAAAGACGCCTTTACGCCGTGATTGCAGGCCTGGCAACGCTCGGAATTGCAGCGGCGCTGGTACTCAACGCGTTTGAAGACAATCTGGTTTTCTTCTTCAGCCCGACGGAACTGGCCGCACGCGAGCTTGCCCCAGGTCAAGTTATCCGCGTCGGTGGCTTGGTCGAAGAAGATAGCGTCGAGCGGCTGGACGATGGGTTGACGGTCACGTTTAAGGTGACCGACACAGCCAAGACTTTGCCGATCCGTTTTACCGGCGTGCTTCCCGACTTGTTTCGCGAGGGCCAAGGCATCGTCGCCGAAGGCACACTGGGGCCCGATGGGGTTTTTGTCGCCCGCGACGTGCTGGCGAAGCATGATGAAACCTATATGCCGCCTGAGGTCGCCGACGCGCTGAAGGAAGCCGGCCACTGGGAAGGTGACGAGCCATGATTGTCGAAACAGGTCAATTCGCTCTGATCTTGGCGCTCGCCGTGGCCTTGGTGCAGGGCACCTTGCCGATGATTGGCGCGTCACGCGGGAATCACGCTTGGATGGCACTCGCGCGCCCGGCCGCGGCCGTCCAATTCGCGGCGGCGGCCTGTGCCTTCGCCGTGCTGACGCACGCCTATGTCAATTCGGACTTTTCGGTCCTGAATGTGGCAAGCAATTCGCATTCCGCGAAACCCATGCTCTACAAAATCACCGGCGTGTGGGGCAATCACGAGGGCTCGCTTCTGCTCTGGGTCCTGATTTTGGCGACCTTTGGGGCCGCCGTGGCGGCCTTTGGGGCCAATTTGCCGCCGGCGTTGCGCGCGCGCGTTCTCGGCGTGCAGGCTTGGATCGCAATCGGGTTTTTGTGTTTCACGATCTTCACATCCAATCCGTTTACGCGCTTGTTTCCGGCACCGCTTGATGGCAACGGCCTCAACCCGCTGCTTCAAGATCCCGGTCTCGCCTTCCATCCGCCGTTCCTTTACCTCGGCTATGTCGGCCTTTCGATCACCTTTGCCTTCGCAATCGCCGCCTTAATCGAAGGCCGTGTCGACGCGGCGTGGGCGCGCTGGGTGCGTCCGTGGGCGCTGGTGGCCTGGAGCTTTCTCACCATCGGCATTGGGCTCGGCAGTTGGTGGGCCTATTACGAACTCGGTTGGGGCGGCTGGTGGTTCTGGGATCCGGTCGAGAACGCATCCTTTATGCCGTGGCTGGTGGCGACGGCACTGCTGCATTCGTCGGTCGTGTGCGAAAAGCGCGATGCCTTGAAGAGCTGGACCGTTCTGCTGGCGATCATCGCGTTTTCGTTCAGTCTGCTCGGCACGTTCCTCGTCCGCTCCGGTGTGTTGACCTCGGTCCACGCCTTCGCCAGCGACCCCACGCGCGGCATCTATATCCTTATGTTCTTGGTGGTCGTGATCGGCGGCTCGCTGACGCTCTATGCCGTGCGCGCACCGGCGCTTAAGACCGGCGGCCTGTTCGCACCGGTCAGTCGCGAAGGCAGTTTGGTGCTCAACAATCTGCTGTTCGCCGCCGCGGCCGGAACTGTTCTGCTTGGCACCCTCTATCCCTTGTTCATCGATGCATTGGATGCGGGCAAGGTCTCGGTCGGGGCGCCTTACTTCAATGCCATCTTCATTCCCTTGATGACCCCGCTCATTCTGCTTGCCGGCGTCACGCCGCTTCTGGCTTGGAAGCGTGCCGATGCGGGCGGTGCTTTGCGGCGGCTCAAATGGGCGGCGATCGCGGCCGTGGCCGCGGCAGTGTGGGTGTTGTACGTGAACTGGCATGGCCCAGTGCTGGCGGCGCTCGGCGTGC
>JANQOH010000148.1 GCA_028289725.1 Alphaproteobacteria bacterium | reverse complement strand
CGGTCTTGAGGCGCGTCTCAAACAAAGCGTGCTCGGCCGCGCCCTCGGCGCCCGCGCCATAAGCGTAGCCGCCCCAGGCGAGGTAGGCGCGCGCGAGGTCGGCGTCCGTTTGCCAGCCGCGTTCGTCGATCAGCGCCTGCAAGCCCGCGCCGTAAGCGCCGGGTTTGGAACCAAACACCCGGAAGCCAGCGCGCCGCACCGCCGTCTTTGGCGCAATGCCCTGCGCCTCGAGCGCCCGCGCGTCCGCACGCACCCGCGCCGCGATTGGATTGATCTCGTCCGGTTCGTCGAGCGCGGCGACCGCCCTGATCGCCGAATCCAACAGATCGATTTGGGCCGGGAAGGCATCCCGGAAAAAACCGGATACGCGAAACACCACGTCAATGCGCGGGCGGTCGAGCACGCCGGGCGGCATGATCTCGAAACCGGTCACTCGCCGCGATGTCGGCTCCCAAACCGGTTGCACGCCGATCAATGCCAGGGCTTGGGCAATGTCATCGCCGCCGGTGCGCATGTTCGACGTTCCCCACGCACTGATCGCCAGCATGCGCGGCCAGGCGCCGTGTTCCTGGCGGTGCCTGTCGAGCAGAAGGCACGCCGATTTCCAACCGAGCCGCCACGCCGCCGGGGTTGGCACCGTGCGGCCATCCACCGAATAGAAATTGCGGCCCGTCGGCAGCACGTCGGGTCGGCCGCGCGTCGGTGCACCCGACGGGCCCGGTTCGACAAACCGTCCGTCGAGACCGCGCAGCAGGCCATCGAGTTCCGCCCGACCACAGCCTTCGACCGCGGGCCGCAACGCGGCGTTGATCGTTTCAAGCACGGCACGCGTCCGGGACCAGTTTGCTGCGGGGGCTACGTCGCCCGAAATCAAACGTTGCGCGAGTCCCTCCAGGCGTTCGACCGCATCGCCGTGGCTGCGCCAGGGATCGTCGCCCTGTGCCGTCAGCGCGGCGGGCTTCGGACCTGTCCACGGCTCGGCCATCACGCAATCGAGCGGATCGAAACCGTCAAGGCCGAGGTCGGCGGCGAGGGCGCGCGTCAAAGAGGCGTCACCATCGTCGCCCGCGCCGCGCGGCACCCGGACCAACGCGACCAAAAGGTCGGTCAGTTGATCGCCGTCTGGCGCGCGGCCGAAGACGTGCAGCCCGTCGCGAATCTGCATTTCCTTCAGCTCGCACAGATAGTTGTCGAGCTTGCCCAGTGCGGTGTCATCGGTCTCCGCCGGGTCGATTCCGCAGTCTTTGTCGAGGCCAATGCGTCGGGTGAGATCCAATATCTCGGTACGCAGCAAATCAAGACGGCGTGGGTCAACCCCCGCCGCGTCATAATATTCGTCGACTAACTGTTCCAAATCGGCCAGCGGCCCGTAGCATTCAGCGCGGGTCAGCGGCGGCGTCAGGTGGTCGACAATCACGGCTTGCGCGCGCCGCTTGGCTTGCGTCCCTTCGCCCGGGTCATTGACGATGAACGGGTAGAGATGCGGCAGTGGACCGAACGCCACTTCCGGTAAACAGGTCTCCGACAGCGCGACCGCTTTGCCGGGGAGCCACTCCATATTGCCGTGCTTGCCCATATGCACCACCGCGTGCGCGCTAAAGGCGTCACGAAGCCAGGCGTAGAACGCGAGATAGCCGTGCGGCGGCACCAGGTCCGGGTCATGATAACTGGATGCCGGATCGATGTTGTAGCCACGCGCCGGCTGCACGCAGACCAGCACTTCACCAAAGCGGATTACGGACAAACGGAATGCGCTGTCGCTAACAAACGGATCGTCTTCGGGCTCGCCCCAGCGCGCGAAGACCTGGCCGCGGACCGTGTCCGGCACGCCCTCCAGCCATTTCTCGTAAGCGTCGATTGGGTAGCGCATGCCGCCACCACGTGTCCTCCGCGCGCCAAGGTCGTTGGTTGGGCCTTCGAGCAGGCGTTTGACCAAGGCGTTGCCGTCGCGCGGAATATCGCCGACCGCATAACCGGCTTGTTTCAAGGCACGTAGCACCTCGATCACGCCGGCGGGCGTGTCGAGTCCCACGCCGTTGCCGATGCGGCCGTCTCGGGTGGGATAATTGGCGAGCACCAGCGCGATGCGCCGTTCGCTTACAGGCGTGGTGGCCAGGGCGCACCAATTGCGCGCCAAGTCGGCGACGAAGCTGATCCGGTCGGAGACAGGTTCATAGGCGACGATTGGGCATTGCGTTGCCTCGTCGTAGCGCGCTTCAGCCTTGAACGAGGCGGCGCGTGACAGCACGCGGCCATCCACTTCCGGCAATGCCACATTCATTGCCAGGTCGCGGGCCGACAGGCCGGTGGTTCCGTCGCGCCACGCCGATTCCGTGCCGCCGGAAAACACTACTTGAAGAATTGAGCAATCGGTCGCGTCGAATGGTGATGGCTTGCGTTCGGCGCCCGGGCTCGAAACCGCGAAGCCGGTCGCGTTCAAGATCGCTGTTGGTTTGGCGTCGTCGAACAGGGTTTCGACAATGCCGGCGCACACGGGGTCCTTGAGGCTCGCCAAGAAGATCGGAAGCGGATTGAGGCTTCGGGCTGCGAGCGCTTCAATCAGGGCGTCGACCGGCGCCAGCGTGCCGGATTGCATCAAGGCTCGGTAGAACGTGATCGCTACGACCGGCGCATCGTCACGCCAAGTGGCCCGAACGTCATCAAGGTCGGGCATGTCCGCGCCAGACCAATAGAGCCCAGCACGCAACAAGGGCGCAGGCTCGGCCAAGGTGTCGCCGTGACCGATCAGGCTGGCGGCATGGGTCAGGAAGCCGCGTAGGTTCGTCGCACCGCCATGCACCAGGAATTGCCACAGCTTGTGCCAGTCCGTCTGGGGCACGGTGCACAAGGCGGCAAGCTCGGCGTCCGGCTGATCGTCACCGGGCAGCACGGCCAGTGGAATTTGGTGCGCCCGACAGCAGGTCGCAACTTGCTCGATTCCGTATGTCCAATAGCCGACTCCGCCGAGCAGCCGTACAACCACAACCTTTGCCTGGCTAACGATGTCTTCGACATAGAGGTCGACCGACATGTTGTGGCCCAAGGACATCAGATTGGCGAGGCGGGTCGTGGGGAACGTCTCGCCCAAGGCGGCGCGGGCTGCGGCGAGCCCGGCAAGTTCCGTGTCGGCTGCGGACAGGATCACGATGTCGCCGGGCGATTGGCCGAGATCGACCGCTTCCGACCCGTCGGTAATACTGCCCGGAGTTGCCGCCAACAGGTGCATGTCAGCCCTGAATCGCGGCCTCGATGGCTTGCCGATCGAGACCGCGCTGACCGATCACCACCAACCGGCTGACCCGGTCCTCGTCCGCCGCCCAGTCGCGATCGTAATAGTGCTGGAAGCGCCCACCGACACCTTGAATGACCAACCGCATGGCGCGGCCGGCGACCGCCGCGAAGCCCTTGACGCGCAGAATATCGTGCTCGTTGGCGAGTTTGCCGAGTCGCGCGGTCAGTTCATCGGGACCTGTGACAGTGTCAAACTCGACATGAAAGCTCTCGAAATCGTCGTGGTCGTGATCGTCCGCCGTGTCGTGGTGCGAGGGGCGTGCGTCGAGATCATCCTCGGCACTCGCCTCAAGCCCGAGGAGCACGGCGGCGTCGACCACACCGTGTGCGCTTTCGACCAGTTTGACCGCCGGCCGCACGCCGTCGGCGACCGTTCTCCGCGCTACGTCGAGCGCGTCGGCGTCGACCAGATCGGTTTTGTTGAGGATCACCATGTCGGCGCAGGCGAGCTGATCCTCGAAAAGCTCCTCGAGCGGGCTGTCATGATCAAGGTTCTCGTCCGCACGGCGTTGTTCTTCGATCGCCGCGTCGTCGTCGACGAACCGACCGTCGGCGACCGCGCGGGAATCGACCACGCTGATCACACCGTCGACCGTGACCCGAGTGCGCACCTCGGGCCAGCCGAATGCGCGAACCAGCGGTTTGGGCAGCGCCAAGCCGGAGGTCTCGATGACGATATGGTCGGGCGGCTCGGGTCGGTCGAGCAACGCTTGCATGGTGGGCAGAAAGTCGTCCGCCACCGTGCAGCAGATGCACCCGTTGGCAAGCTCGACGATATCGTCCTCGGTGCAGTTTTCGTCGGCGCAGGCTTTCAGCACGTCGCCGTCAATGCCGATATCGCCAAACTCATTGACTACGAGCGCAATTCGTCGGCCGTTGGCCTGGCCGAGCAAATGGCGGATCAGGCTGGTTTTTCCCGCGCCGAGAAAACCAGTCACCACAGTGGCGGGGATCTTGCGCCCGCTCATGGCGCAGACTCTAACGCGAAATCAAACATGGATAGGGGAAACCGCAACGCACCCTCCCTCCGAAGATGAGATTCACAGACGTGCCTGAGGAGGTCTCCTGGCTTCGGGTCAGGGGATCGCGACGCCTTCCCGGCGCATGCGCGCCAGTGGCTCTTTGCCGCGAGCCTCACCGTTCACAGTTGCGGGGGCAGCGCCGGACTGGCCAGGGGCCAATTGGCCCTGTCGCGTCACCGGCTTCCCTCTTCTCAGACCCACAACGGTAGCACGGCAGCGCCTCGGAACGCCAGGGTGTGGGTCACTGGCTCCGCCACTTTGTTCGTGTATGGTGCGCATCGGAGGGCCAATGAGTGACATCAGAGACTGGCTGAACCGATCGGGTTTCGGCGCATATGCCGAGGTATTTGAACGCGAAAAGATCGAGATCGCGGACCTTGGTGATCTGACCGACGCGGACCTTGCGGAACTCGGATTGCCGCTCGGCCCCCGCAAGCGATTTCTGCGCGCGGTCGCGGATGGGCCCGCTGTCGCGCCGGACGCTATGCCGGTTGCCGATAATCAGCCGACAACAGGAGTACATCGCGACGCCGAGCGCCGCCAATTGACCGTGATGTTTTGCGATCTGGCAGGGTCGACCGCCTTGTCGGAGCGAATGGATCCCGAGGATTTGCGGGCGCTCTTGCAGGATTTCCAAAAGGCCTGCGGCGCCGTGGTCGAGCGCTATGACGGGCACGTCGCCCAATATCTCGGCGATGGGCTGATGGTCTATTTCGGTTGGCCGCGCGCCCATGACGACGATGCCGAGCGCGCCATTCGAACCGCTCTTGATATCGTCGCTGCGGTTGGCTCTGTCGAAGTGCCCGAAACGATGAAGGTCCGCGTCGGTATTGCAACTGGGCCGGTCGTCGTGGGTGAAACGGGCGCCGGCGACGCTTCAGTTCCGAAGATGGCCGTGGGTGAAACGCCGAACTTGGCGGCGCGCGCGCAGGGCTTGGCCGAGCCAAATCAGGTGGTGATCGCCGCCAGCACGCAACGATTGGCCGGCGGCGGGTTCACGTACGAGGATCTCGGCGAGCAGGTTCTGAAAGGCATTGTCGATCCCGTGCGGTGTTGGCGTGTGATCGGCTTGAGCCGCGCCAAACGGGGCGACGACGTGCCGGCGGTGGAAGGGATTACGCCTTTCGTTGGACGCGACGGCGAGCTGTCGAGGCTGGACGGCCGACTCTCCGAAATGGAGCGCGGTCAGGGCCAGGTCGTGGTCCTGACCGGCGATCCGGGTGTCGGAAAATCGCGGCTTCTCGCGGAATTCCGCAGCCGCTTGGCTGGCCGAGCGACGTGGGTCGAGGGCCGGTGCATTTCCTTCGGCCAGTCGATGGCGTTTCACCCCCTCGTGGACTTGTTGCGGCGCAATTTCAACGTCGACGAGGACGACGAAGCGGAAAGCGTCCGCGCTAAGGTCAACGAGGGCATGTCCAATGTGTCCGAGGATCTGTCGCAGGGCGCCGTCTATATCCACTATATGCTTGGCGTCGCGCCCGAAGGCGATCCGGTGCATCAAATGGACCCGCAAGTGCGGCGCGCCGAAACGTTTGAAGCGCTGCGACGGCTGTTGCTTGTCGCCGCCGAACGAAAACCACAGGTGCTCGTGTTCGAGGACTTGCACTGGTCCGATACCGCCACCACTGAGTTCCTGCGATACATTCTCGATAGCGTGCCGGCCAGCCGCGTGCTGCTGTTGGCGACTTTGCGGGCTGGTTATGCGTCGCCGTTCGACGAGCGCAGCTACGTGACGCGCCTCGCTTTGCACAATTTGCCGCCGCAGGATTCCACGCGGATCGCACAAGCCGTGTTATCGACGGACGACTTGCCGCGCGAACTCCAGGCGCTCATTCATCGCAAGGCCGAAGGCAATCCGTTTTTTGTCGAGGAGCTCGTGAAGTCGCTTCGCGAAACCGATGCGATCCGGCGCGACGGCGATCAATGGGTTCCGGGCCGGCCGCTCGATCAGATTGTTGTCCCGGACACGGTTCAGGGCGTCCTCATGTCGCGCATCGATCGTTTGGAGGATGATGCACGGCGGACCTTGCAGCTTGCTGCGGTGATTGGACGCGAGTTTACGCAACGTTTGCTCGATCGCATCGCGGACCTACGGCAAAGCTCCAGCGTCCCGTTGCAAGAACTGCAAGCGATCGAGCTGATTTATCAAAAGGCGCTTTATCCCGAACTCGCCTTTATGTTCAAACACGCGCTTGCCCAAGATGTCGCGTATGGTTCCCTCCTGGTGCAGCGGCGGCGCGAGCTGCACTTGAGAGTCGCGCAGGCGATCGAAGAGCTATACAGCGATCGGCTCGACGAACACTATGCGATGATTGCGCACCATTTCGCCGCTGCTGAGGAATGGGGACGCGCCGCCGAATATTTCGATAAGGCGGCGGATCATGCGACCGCGGCATTCGCGGTGCACGAAGCCATCGCGTTAACCGAGCAGGCTTTTGAGGCATTGGGCCAAAGCGACTCGGAGGATGAGGCAGCGCGCGCCGGGGCTCTGCACGGCAAACTCGCACATCTCTATACGTTCTTGAGCGATTTTGAGCGCGCGCACGAAGAGTATGAGAAAGCGGCCACGATCGCACGCGCGGCCGGCGATGCCGTGGGCGAAGGTTGGGCCAATGCGACCATGGGGATTATTTCCTTCTTCGGCCACGCGTTCGATCGTGCCACCGCCGAAGCCCAAAAAACAATTGCCATCGGCCGCGACACCGGAAACGACGACATCGTCGCGGCGGGCCTTTGCGCCGGCTCGTGGGTCGAGACAGTCACAGGGAATTTGGACGGCGCATACGAGAAATTTGAGCGATGCGAGTCGATCGCCTCTCCGGCGGCGAATTTCTTTGTCGGATTCGCCGTGTCCGGAATGACGTTGGTATCTAATTGGCAAGGCAACTATGAGCGTGCGGTTGAGAAAGGAACGCAAGCGGTTGCCATCGCACGGGTCACGAATCAATCTCTGCCACTTATGTTCGCCTTGTTCTCACTTGGACTTTCGTGCAATGCCAAAGGCGATCACGATGAAGCGATGGCGATATTCAACGAGGGCCTAACCTTGGCGGAGAAGCTCGGCGATGAGATCTTTCGTAATCGCTTTCTCAACGCCCTCGGCGCCGTTCATGCTGATTGCGGCGACATTGAAAACGCGATCACGCTCAATGAGCGGGCGCGCGATTTTTCGACAATGCGCGGTGATCCGGAAACCATCGCGAACGCCGAGCTGAATCTCGGCGATGCCTTCTTGATCAAGGCTGATCGCGCCTTAGCGCGCGAGTTTTTTGACGGCGTTCACAAAATTGTCGGTAATCCCGAGACCAGTGATTGGATGAAATGGCGATATTCTCAACATCTATGCGCGAGCTACGGAGAGGCGTGTTTGGCGCTCGATGATCTCAACAAAGCGGATGACTGGGCGAACCAATGCTTGAACTTGGCGACGCAAACCGAGTCCAAGAAATACATGGTTCGCGGTTGGCGTTTGAAAGCGAGCGTCGATGCCCACAGGCTGAATTGGGAAGACGCGGAAGCGTCATTGCGACGGGCGCTCACCTTGGCTGAGAGCCTCGGCAACCCAACGCAGCTTTGGCGAACGCAGCTTGCGATGAGCCAATTGCTCGTTGATACCAAACAAGCCGACAAAGCGCGTGCGGTCGAACAATCAGCGCAAGATACGCTCGATCGCATTGGCGCGCGTTTGCGGGGGCAGAATTTGCGCGATGCGTTTAACGCGTCGTCGGTGATTAAGGAAGCCTATGCGCTGAGCGGCGCTTGATAGGACACTAATTATTCAGCCGCGGCTTTTTGCGCGAGACCTTGGCGGACGCGTTCTAGTTCTTCCCAGCCCTTATAGCCGGTGAAGCCGTCCTCATCAAAAAACAGAACCGGGCCGTCGCAAATAAAAAGATACTCAGTGTCTTCCAGCGCAGTCGTCGCGCCGTGCACCATGCCGTTGGGTTCATACAGATAATCACCCGGAACCAACGTGCCGTCGCGCACTTGAAGCTTGCCCGACAGGATAAAGGCGTGCGCTGCCGAAAGATGCTTATGGGGCGGCGCGACGTAACCCTTCTTCCACTTGAGCAATACCGCCCACCGGCCCGATTCCGGGGCAACCCACAGGATCTTCACGTAGGCTTCTCCGGGCACTGTCTCGATCCAATCCATGTCGGACGACCGGGCGAGCGTGTCCATCAACTCACTGTTCACGGGGCTGATATCTTGAGGCAGCGCCATCGAATGTCTCCCAGCTAACGCGCCAATTCTTCGCAAGCGCACATCAGGATAACCCATTCCGGCGCATGCGGCCGTTTTATTGTTCGGCGGGCGCCGGTTCAATAAAAGGGAAGGGCGATGGAGCCCCAGCCGGGGCCCCGGATGGCGGAGGGTTCATTTGCTCGATCATGCCGCTGTCCGGACTGCCCATTTCGCCCAATGGAAAAGGTTGCGCTCCCTGGTTTGGCACGGGGGTCTGCCCCGGGATGGGAAACGGGCTCGGCCGTTCGACAGGTGCGCCCGCGTCCAACACGCGACACCCATCGGGTTCACAGAAGCGCACTTCGCCGGTCTCGGTATCCAGGACGAAAGCGCAGGGGCCACCGCGTTTGCAGATTTGCATGCTATAGCGCTGGTCGGCTGCGGCCTCCGAGGCAAGAACGCCCACCAAAAGCAACCCGACGAATGGCCTTGCCCAGTTTGCGTCCAGACTAAGGAAGAGGCACGCAAACATGCCGGCAGCCTACGCGGCGCGTTCGACGGGCGCCGGCCGCGCGCCGCGCAACAGTTTGCCAGGCAATTCACCCGTGTGCGCGCCATCGCGCGCAACTTCAACACCTGACACAAAGGTGTGCCGATAGCCGGTCGACCGTTGGATGAACCGCCGCCCATTGGCAGGCAGGTCGTAGACAAGCTCCGGCTTGGTCACGCCCAAGGCGTCGTGATCGATGATATTGATATCCGCCTTGTATCCCGGCGCCAAAACGCCGCGATCAAGCAGGCCATAACTGCGCGCGGTTTCCCGCGTTTGCTTGCGCACCAGGAATTCAAGCGGCAGGCGCTCGCCGCGCGTCCGGTCGCGCGTCCAATGGCTGATCAGCGTGGTTGGGTAGCTGGCATCGCAAATCACCGAAACATGCGCACCACCATCGCCCAAACCGCAGATGGTGTTCTCCGCGACCAGCATTTCGCGAACCCGGTCTAAACTCTGTTCGCTGTAATTTTCGAACGGCAGCGTAATCAGTCCGGTGCCGTCATGCGCCAGCATCCGATCGAGCGCGAAGGCCCATTTGCTCATGCCCACCGCATTCGCGCGCGTTCCGATCGAAAGCGCTGGATCGGGCTCATAGTCCGGCGGATCCATGAGTTCGTAGGATTTGTCGAGCGCTTGGTCCATCCACCGCGTTTTTTCGTCGTCCGGCCGCTCTTCGATGAGCCTGCGGCGTAACGCCGCGTCTTGTTGAAGACGCGCAATGCGCTGGTCGATCGGAAGGTCCGCGATTTCCTGCCAGGCCGGGTGGTCCGTAAACGGATGTATGCTGGTGTCGATGCCCATCATCACGCCGATCGGTCGGCAGCCGACTTGGCCGTTCACTGTGAGGCCCGCCTCGTTCGCCGCGTGGATATTGGCGAGGGTCTGGCGCCAGCGCTCCGGCGCGTGATCCATTTGCAAGAGAAGCAGCGACAGCGGGCGGTTCGCCCGTTCCGCCACCGCGCGCAGAATCTCGAAATCATTTTCAGCAAGGTCGGAGTTGCACTCCAGCACGCCCTTGCTGGGGCGATTCATGGCGTCGGCCAGGCCCAAAAGCTCAGCCTCCCGCGCGTCGAAGCTGGGCGTGAAATCGCCGGTGGCCGTGCGGTGCTTGATGGTCCGCGACGTGGTCAGGCCGAGCGCGCCCGCGTCGAGCGCTTCCTCCAGCAGGCGGCCCATCTCGGCAATTTCGGCGTCGGTCGGGATCGCCGCATGATCGGCGCCCCGATCGCCCATCACATAGAAGCGAAGCGGGCCGTGCGGCACTTGCGCGCCGATATCCATCACCTTGGGCGCGCTGGCGAGCACGTCCAGATATTCCGGAAAGCTCTCCCATCGAAAATCGATGCCTTCGGCCAGGACCGTGCCGGGAATGTCCTCGACACCTTCCATGAGACTGATGAGAAACGGCTCGCTGCCGGGGCGAACCGGCGCGAAGCCGACGCCACAATTGCCGAATACCGTGGTCGTCACGCCGTGCCAGGACGATGGCGTGAGATACGGATCCCAGGTCGCCTGACCGTCATAATGAGTATGGATGTCGACCCAACCAGGCAACACCAGCAGACCATCGGCGTCGATTTCGCGCTGTCCGGACCCGAGGGTCGGTCCGATGGCGCTGATCAGGCCACCGTCGATCGCGACGTCGGCGACGCGCTTTTCGTCGCCGGTGCCATCCACCACCGTTCCGTTCCGTATGACCGTTTCGTGCAAGGCCGCGATCTCCCAGCGTTCCAAGGTTGCTCACGCTGGGATATAGCCAGATGCGCCGGGCATTTGCCAGCGATCCGGGTTCAAAGCTGGCATGGCAGCCACGCATAGTGGCAGGGCCAAAACCCGCCGCGCGGTGCTAAATAGCAAGGTGAGGCGCACCGGCGCCCCGGAGGCAGAGAAACAGACCAGAATGGCGACGGAAGCGGTAATGCAACGCGGCGAGCGGCCGCTCGGAATGCGCCAAATTCTGGCGTTTTTCGGCATGGCGCTCGGCATGTTTCTGGCGGTGCTGAATATCCAGATCGTCGGCAGCTCCTTCGACCAGATACA
>JANQOH010000127.1 GCA_028289725.1 Alphaproteobacteria bacterium | reverse complement strand
CTCCGCAAGGTCGGCGGCTCCGTGGTGAAGCCGACATTGATCACGCCGCTCGCCCGATAACCGATCAGGCGCTGCGCTGCCTCTTCCCAGAGCGGTTCGGTCTCGCCGCCGCAGGCCGACGGAAACGCCGCGCCGACGTAAGGATCGACCACTTCGCCCTGGTAGCGCACGCCGATGTGCAGGTGCGGAAACTCGGTCTTGCCCGACAAGCCGATCAATCCGAGACGTTCGCCGGCGGCAACCTGCTGGTCCGGCGTGACCAGCACACTCCCCTTGCGCAAATGGCAATATTGCGTTTCCCAACCGTCGCCATGGTCGATGATCAGACCGTTTCCGCACTCGGTGCCCTCGATCGCCGCTTCGCCAATTTCTTCGGGAAAACCGTCGTCCATACCGTCTCGCACGCGCACGACAGTTCCCGGCGCCGCCGCGAGCACGGCGACGCCGCGCGCCATGGCCTCAAGGTCGGGCACACCGAAGTCGACACCTTTGTGTCCGTCATAGGTGAGGTCGCCGCACGTAAAATCACGGGCGTCCGGCCCCGGATCGATATCAACATAGTTTTGAACGAAGCAGGATTCACCGATCACGCAATCGACCGGCATGGCGAACGTCATATCAGTAGTTGGCGAACGATCACTCCACCAAATAAAAATAGCCGCAACCGCGGTTATCGTTACGGCAATCGCGACCCAAATGAATCTTCGTCCAGCCACACCGTTCCCCAAATATCTCCGCGCCGGCAGTCTACTCGGTATTCACCGGACCAGCCAGACACACAAACCGTATCTGGATCGCACCTTGCCCGCACCTGCAGGCCAGTCTAAATCTGACACGCAGAAAAGGTAGGATCGATCATGCGCCATCCGAGCAATTTCTGGGACAAAATCGCGGAGAAGTACGCTAAGCGCCCGGTGGCGGACGAGGCCGCGTATCAGCGCAAACTCGAGGTGACGCGCGGTTATTTCCGCCCCGACATGGCGGTCCTGGAAATTGGCTGCGGCACCGGATCGACGGCAATCGCGCACGCGCCCTATGTGAAACACATTCGCGCGACCGACTTGTCGGCCAAGATGATTGAAATCGCAAAGACCAAGGCGCGTGAAAGCGGCATCGCCAATGTCGAGTTCGAACAAGCGGCGCTCGACACACTGACCGCACCGGACGCAAGCTATGACGCCGTGATGGGTCACAGCATCTTGCATTTGCTCGAGGATATGGATGGGGCGATCGCGAATGTTTACCGCCTGCTCAAGCCCGGCGGCGTGTTCGTTTCGAGCACTACCTGCATCGGCGACTTCATGGCCTGGTTCAAGTTCGTCGCCCGCGTCGGCCGGTTTTTCGGCGTTATCCCGTTCGTCCGGATCTTCACCGAACACGAACTCGTCGAGAGCCTGACCAGAGCTGGCTTCGTCATCGACCATCACTGGCGGCCTGGCGCGAAGAAAGCCGTCTTTATCGTCGCGAAAAAACCGAACTAACAGGCGCCGTTCAGTCGATCTGCGCTTGGTGAACCAGCGCGCGCAGTTCCTTGCGCAGCGGATAAGTGCTCGACGGAACGAGCTGAGTGAAAAAGATCGCCACCATGTCTTCGACCGGGTCGACCAGGAAGGTGGTGCTGGCCATACCGCCCCAGCCGAAATCGCCCGCACTGCCCGGCGTCTGCGCGGTTTCGGGCGACAGCATCACCGAAAAGCCGAGACCGAAGCCGATGCCGGCGAACGAGGTTTCGGCGAACACCGCTTGGCCCATCGACGCGAGATCGCCCGGCAGATGATTGCGCGCCATAAAGGACAATGTGCGCGGCCCGATCAGCCTCTCGCCGTCCAAATCTCCGCCGCGGCGCAGCATCTCGGTGAACCGCGCATAATCGTGGATTGTCGAGAGCAGCCCGCCGCCACCCGAAAACGTCGTGACTTGGCCGTCCCGAAATGCGCTCGCTTCGCCAGTTTCGGCCCGCTTCATGCCGCCGACGCCATCGGTTTCGTACAGGCTCGCGAACCGCGGCGCGCGGGCGTCGTCAACGCTGAACGCCGTGTCGGTCATGCCAAGCGGCGTCAGAATGTGTTCAGTGAGATAGGCATCTAGGGTTTCGCCCGCGATGACCTCAATCAACCGGCCCACCACGTCGGTCGACACGCCATAGTTCCACCGCGCGCCCGGCTGAAACGCGAGCGGCATGGTCGCGAGGCGTTCGCACATTGCACTCAGCCCGCCGCTGCGTGGCCCAAA
>JANQOH010000118.1 GCA_028289725.1 Alphaproteobacteria bacterium | reverse complement strand
CGCCATCCATCTCTTTCTCTTCGGCGGCTGCCGCGCGGTCTTCCTTGTCACTCGATTTCTTGCGGCGGCGCGAGCGGCGCTTCTTCGGTTCTTCCGCTTCTTCGACGCTCGCCAATACGCTTTCGACCTCGGCGGCACGCTTCGCCGCCGCGCCGGCGGCGCGGGCTTCGACGATTTCCGTACGGCATTCGGGCGGCGCCGCGCCATCCTCGGTTTCGATCACGACGCGGAAGTCGTATTGCGTCTCGATACCGCTCAACGCGCCGCGTTTGTGATTGATCAGATAGAGCGCAACGGCGCTTGGCATGGTCGCCGATACGACTGCGGCACGACCGCGGACGCCTTCGTCTTCGATGGCGCGCAAGGCGTGCAAGGCCGCTGACTCCACGGAACGGATCTTGCCGGTGCCGGCGCAATACGGGCAGTCGTGCGAACTGACTTCGAGCAAACTCGGACGCAACCGTTGCCGCGAGAGTTCCAGCAGGCCGAAACTGGAAATGCGGCCCATTTGAATCCGCGCACGGTCCGACTGGACGGCTTCCTTAAACCGTCGTTCCACCGCCCGCACATTGCGGTTCTCCTCCATGTCGATGAAGTCGATGACAATCAAGCCGGCCAAGTCGCGCAGCCGGAGTTGTCGCGCAATTTCGTCGGCGGCCTCCAAATTGGTCGCCGTGGCGGTCTCCTCGATGTTGCGTTCGCGTGTCGCGCGCCCGGAATTGACGTCGATCGCAACCAGCGCCTCGGTCGGATTGATGACAATATAGCCGCCTGAACGGAGCTGCATGGTCGCGCTGTGCATGGTGTCGAGCTGACTGTCCACCTGATAGCGGGTGAACAATGGCAGGCTGTCGCGATAGGGCTGCACACGTTTGGCGTGGCTCGGCATGAGCGTCCGCATGAAGCTCTTGGCGACCTTGTAGCCATCGTCGCCGTCGACCAACACTTCTTCCAAGTTCGAGCTGTAGAGGTCGCGGATCGATCGCTTAATCAGATTTGCTTCCTCGTGGATCAGCTTGGGCGCGGTCGACTCGAGCGTGGTTTGCCGGATTTCATCCCACAAACGACGCAGGTAATCGAAGTCGCGCTTGATCTCGGCTTTCTTGCGTTCCTGTCCGGCAGTGCGAAGTATGACTGCCATGCCATCGGGCACTGACAGAGAATTCACCACCGAACGGAGTCGTTTACGCGCCTCGCCGGACTGAATCTTCCGGCTAATGCCGCCGCCGCGTGTGGTGTTGGGCATCAGAACGCAATACCGGCCCGCGAGCGAGATATAGGTCGTCAGCGCCGCACCCTTGTTGCCGCGCTCCTCTTTCGTGACCTGGACCAAAATGATCTGGCGCCGCTTGATCACTTCTTGAATTCGATAGCGCGGCAACACTTTTGGTCGGCGCGAAATTTCTTCCTCTTCCGCGCCGCTTACGGTTTCCACCGGTTCGTCGGTCTGTTCGGTGCCTTCCGCGGCTTCGTCGTCCCCTGGCGCGGCTTCGGCGCTGTCCTCGCTCGCTTCGGATTCTTCGGCGGGCGGTTCATCAACGGCGTCGTCCGGCTGCGCCGACTCTTTTTCTTCGCTTTCCGCGTCTGCCGCCGCCGCTTCTTGCTGTTGTTGCTTCAGCAAAGCCTCGCGATCAGAGACCGGTATCTGATAATAATCTGGGTGGATTTCGTTGAACGCGAGGAAGCCATGGCGATTACCGCCATAATCGACAAAAGCCGCCTGCAGAGACGGCTCTACGCGTGTTACCTTCGCAAGATAAATATTGCCCTTGAGTTGTTTTTTGGTCGACGTCTCGAAGTCGAATTCGTCGAGTTTCGTGCCGTCAACGACCACCACACGGGTCTCTTCCGCATGGGTCGCGTCGATGAGCATTCTCTTTGCCATGTATCCTGTTTCCTTGGCGCGCGCGATCGCGCGGCGCAATGTCGCGTCAAACGGCTGAGCCGTGCGCGTACGGGTTTATTGGCGACTATATCGGCCGAGCCGTTTCCACGGCCCGTCCGCGCCGCGAGGGCACGGGGGACTCGGAACGCGGCGACACCCCGGCGCAGGGCCAAGGTCAGATGTCGTGGGCTCGGTAGCGCCAAACTGAACTCTCCTCGTCCGGTGCATGCGCGATTACAAAGCCGCAGCAGATTTTCCGGACGCGATCTCATAGATTCACACGAACCGCAGATCACCGAATTTCCAGGCGAATGGGTTCGCGTCCTTGCCGGCGGTACGACCCTTGGCGCCGATGGCGGAGGGGCGATGCCGTTCAGTGAGGAATCAATCATAATGCACAGGGACCTACGGCCACAATGACCGAATCGCATTACGGTTTTCTTCCCACCGCAAACCGACAATTAACCTCTTTCTGGCACTTCATATTGGGATGCCCGGTCATATCTCAATGAACGCGATGCTGTTTCGAACCAAAGCCAGCCGGCAGTTGCCGCGCCAGCACGCGGCAAAAGCGCGGAATTCCGCGCTTTTGGCTGGCGCACGGGTGGTTCTCGGCGTGGCTTTTCTGGCTCTGGTGGCGACGGTTTTCATGCCGATCCTTGGCATTGGCGAGGCGCTCGCCAATCCGAAGGTAACAACGGCGCGGGTTGGCGATCATCCGACCCACACGCGTCTTGTCCTCGAAATGGACGGGCCGTTCACCTTTTCCTATTTCACTCTGGTTGATCCCGAGCGCCTGGTGGTGGATTTCCCGGAACTCGATTTTGACCTCGCGCGAAATCCCTTGGCACGTGAGGCGATTGGTGCGATCGGCGCCATGCGGTATGGCCTATTTAAGCCGGGGAATTCGCGAATCGTGCTCGACCTTATTGGCCCCTCCAAGGTGGTCAAGGCCTTCACCATGCCGCCGGTCGATTCGTATGGCTATCGGTTTGTGCTTGATCTTGCACGCACAAGCCAAGAGGACTTCATCGAGCAAGCGCGCCTGACCAAGCCGAAACAACCGACGCCAGCGCCGGTGATTGAGACACCCGCGGCGACCGTGCCGCAGCGGTCCGACGGCAAGCGCGTCATTGCGATTGACGCCGGCCATGGCGGCGTCGACCCCGGCGCAGTCGGTGCGGGCGGTACCTACGAAAAAAGCATCACCTTGGCGGCCGCCCTGCAGCTTGCCGACCGATTGCGGGAAACCGGCCGCTATCACGTCGTGCTGACGCGCGACAGCGACATTTTCCTGCCGCTTCGCAAGCGTGTGGCGCTGGCCCGCAATGCGGGCGCCGAATTGTTTCTTTCGCTCCACGCTGATTCCATCGGCAACACCAAAGTCCGCGGCAGCCACGTGTACTCATTGTCGAAGACCGCCTCAGATGCCGAGGCGGCGGCACTCGCCGCCAAGGAAAACAAGGCCGATGTGATCGCTGGTCTCAACTTGGCGGAATATTCATCGGACGTGCACACGATCCTGCTCGATTTGAGTCAGCGTGAAACCAACAACACCTCGATCGAAATGGCCGATCGATTGGTGGCGGGTTTTCGCAAGAACGGCGTGCAGTCGCTCAACCGGCCGCATCGGCAAGCGGGCTTTGCGGTGTTGAAGGCGCCCGATGTGCCGTCGGTTCTGATCGAGCTTGGTTTCTTGTCCAACAAGGAGGACGAGGCCATGTTGCTCAAGGCCAAGGGACGGGCGCCGATTATCGCCGCGATCGTTTCGGCTGTGGACAAGCATTTCGCGACGCAAACGGTGCAAAATTAGGAGTTTCAACGGTTTGTAATCGCCGCTCACGACCTGGGCCACAAACCGGCCATATTTTCCGCGTAAGAGTAGCTTGACACGGCCAGGCCCGCGCTCTTGATTCGGCGCGAGGATGCGGGCTGGCGGCGCGGCCAAGAAAGCGCGAAAGGCGAGTAGGTTTGGGTATTTTTCGGTGGCTAGCGACCCTGTTTTCGCTTGGCGTGGTGATGTTGCTCGCCGGCGTCATCGTGGTGATTTGGGCCGCGCACTACTATAGCGAGGGATTGCCGCCTTATGAGCAACTCGCGGACTATTATCCACCGACCCTGACTCGCGTTCACGCCGGCGACGGACGGCTGATGGCGGAGTTCGCCGCCGAGAAGCGGGTATTCGTTCCGGTCTCGGCCATGCCGGAACTGCTCATTCGTGCCTTCCAGTCCGCCGAGGACCAGCGTTTCTTCGAACATCCCGGTGTCGATATGATGGGCATTGCGCGCGCGGCGGTGCAGAACGTGCGCAATATTGGCAGCGGCCGCCGGCTGATTGGCGCATCGACAATTACTCAGCAGGTGGCGAAAAATTTCCTGCTCACCAGCGAAGTGAAGTGGGAACGCAAAATACGCGAAGCCTTGTTGGCGCTCCGCCTCGAACGAGCCCTCAGCAAGGAACGCATTCTCGAGCTCTATTTGAATGAGATCTTTCTTGGCCAGCGCGCTTATGGTGTCGCCGCGGCCGCGATCAATTATTTCGACAAATCGCTCGACGAACTCACCATCGCGGAGATGGCGTATCTGGCGGGCCTGCCCAAGGCGCCGAACAACTATCATCCGCGCCGCCGGCCGGAGGCCGCGCGCGACCGCCGTAACTACGTCATCGGGCGCATGCTCATCGATGGCTACATCACCCAAGAGCAAGCCGATGAAGCGATGGCCAACCCGGTCGAAATGCGGCCGCGCGATCCGGCGCGCACCGCCGAGGCGCCATATTTCGCCGAGGAAGTCCGTCGTGACTTGGCGCGGCGCTATGGCGAAGACGTGCTCTATCAGGGCGGCCTCTCGGTCCGCACCACAATGGACCCGAAATATCAGGAAATCGCCCAGCGTACCTTGCGCGACGGTTTGATGGCTTACGACCGGCGGCATGGCTGGCGCGGGCCGCTGACCAACTTGGATTTGAACGATCCCGCCATGGTTGGCAATGGCTGGATAACAAAGTTGAAAGAAGTGCCGCGCCCGCGCGGCAGGGGCGACTGGCAAATGGCGCTCGTCATAAATGCCGGGCGTTCGCAAGCGTCGATTGGGTTGAGCGACGGATCCAGCGGGACGGTTCCGTTTGACGAGCTATCTTGGGCGCGCACATGGCTAGAAGATCAACGCGTCGGCGCCGCGCCGGAACGGGCAGACGAAGTTCTGAAGCCCGGCGATGTCGTTTTGGTCGAACGAATTGATACCGTGGACGAAGCGGACACCGCATCTGATGATGACAGTGGCGCGACAACCGCATCGGCCGAACCCGGTGTTTACGCGCTCCGTCAAATTCCGGACGTCGAAGGCGCGCTGATCGCTTTGGACCCCCATACCGGCCGCGTACTTGCCATGGCCGGCGGCTGGAGCTTCTATGAAAGTCAATTCAACCGCGCGACCCAGGCGCTTCGTCAGCCGGGTTCGGCGTTCAAACCGTTTATTTATTTGAGCGCGCTGGAGAACGGTTTTACGCCGTCGGACTTGATCCTCGATGCGCCGATCGTGATCGACCAGGGTCCGGATCTGCCGAAGTGGAAGCCGAAGAATTACAGCGACAAATTCTACGGCCCGTCGACCCTCCGCCTCGGCGTTGAGAAATCGCGCAATCTGATGACGGTTCGACTGGCGAACCAGGTCGGTATGACGCGCATCGCAGAAATGAGCCGGCGGTTCGGTATCGGCGATTTCCCCGAAGTGTTGTCCATGTCGCTGGGCGCCGGCGAAACCACGCTCACTAATCTTGCCGCCGCCTATGGCATGGTGGTCAACGGCGGACGGCATATCGAGCCCGCCTTTATCGAACGGATTCAAGATCGGTTCGGTCGCACCATCTATCGGCGCGATGGCCGCGCTTGCGAAGGCTGTCAGGGGACCGAAGTTCCCGCCCATGCGCCGCCGGCTTTGCCGGACCAGCGCGAGCGCGTTACTGATCCGGCGACCGCATTCCAGTTGACCTGGATCTTGAAGGGCGTCGTCGACCGCGGCACCGGCCGGCGCATCTCCAGTCTCAATCGTCCTCTGGCCGGAAAAACCGGCACGACCAACGACAGCATGGACACCTGGTTCATGGGCTTTTCGCCCGACTTGGTGGTCGGCGTCTTCGTCGGCTTCGACAATCCGCGTACGTTGGGGCCGAAACAGACCGGATCCAATGTCGCCGCGCCGATCTTCAAGGATTTCATGGCGCAGGCGTTGGCCGACCGCCCGGCCGTACCCTTCCGTATCCCGCCGGGCGTGCGGATGGTGCGTATTGATGCGCAAACCGGCGCGCTGCCGTCTGGGTCGAGCGAACAGATCTTGGTCGAAGCGTTCAAGCCGGGTACCGAGCCGACAAGCACCAGCGCGGCGGGTCGCGTCGTATCGCCAGGGGCGCCGGCGCCGGTGGGCGCAGAGGGTGTCTCGGTGACGTTCGACAGCGGGCTTTACTGACGATATGTTCGGCGCGCCGGGCCGAAAACGGCCCGTGCGGACGTGGACGAAAAAAATTGGATAGCTAAAAGAATGCGCGCCGAACTGCAGGCGGTCGTTGACGATATCGAGAAGTCGTTGACGCTGCTGAGGAGGCATCTTTGACCCGGATGCCGCACGAGAAGACCTAAACCGACTCAACGCCCGCGCCGAGGACGCGTCGCTGTGGGATGATCCCCAAGCGGCGCAAAAAGTCATGCGCGAACGCAACCGGTTGGAGCGTGCGCTCGAAGGCTACGATTCGATCGTTCAGGAATTCAGCGACAATCGGGAACTTGTCGAACTCGCCGAAGCCGAGGGCGACGATGCGCTAATCGACGAAGCCGCCGAGAGCCTCCACGACCTTCACAAACGGTCTGCCCTCATCGAGCTTGAAACGCTGCTGTCCGGCGAGGCCGACGGCAATGACTGTTTTGTCGAGATCAATGCTGGGGCTGGGGGCACCGAGAGCCAGGACTGGGCGCAGATGCTGCTGCGCATGTACACGCGCTGGGCCGACGCGCACGGCCACAAGGTCGAATATATCGAGGAAAGCCCAGGCGAAGAGGCCGGGATCAAAAGCGTGTCATTCAAAGTCAAAGGCGAAAATGCCTATGGCTGGCTGCGCACCGAAAGCGGCGTGCATCGCCTGGTGCGCATCTCGCCATTCGATTCCTCGGCGCGCCGTCACACCAGTTTCGCCAGTGTCTGGGTCTATCCGGTGGTCGACGAGACGATCGATATCGAAATTGCTGACAAGGACTTGCGTGTCGACACCTATCGGGCGTCGGGCGCGGGCGGTCAGCACGTCAACAAAACCGACTCGGCCATTCGCATCACGCATCAACCCACCGGCATCGTCGTGCAATGCCAGAATGAGCGGTCGCAGCACAAGAATCGCGCTGCCGCCATGAACATGCTGCGCGCGCGCCTTTACGAACTTGAACTGCAGAAGCGGCGGGAGGAACAGGAAGCCGCGGAAGCCGACAAATCAGACATTGGCTGGGGGCATCAGATACGGTCCTATGTGTTGCAGCCCTATCAAATGGTCAAAGACCTGCGCACCAACGTCGAGACCAGCAACACATCGGCCGTGCTGGACGGCGATCTCGATGCGTTCATCAGCGCAGCGCTCGCGGCGCAAGTCGGCAGCCAACGCGAGCCGGTTGCCGACTAAACGAATGCGGCGGCGCCCGAGACGAGCGCCGCCTGTGACGTGATCGGGCCGATTAGGGCCGTTCCAGGATCGGGTAAAATTCCGTGAAGACCATGTCGTAGGTGGCGGCGGCCGTATGGCACCCGGCGCAAGCTTCTGCGGGTGCCGCCGCGGCCGTTTCGGCATAGGGCGGTGCGTGATGGCCGAAGTTAAAAAAGCCCCAGCCGTCGGTTTCGGCGAAGCGGGCCGTGTCCTTCACCATCATGTCGATGCCGGCGAAGCTGTCGGCGTAGAAGCCGCGGCCGGAGGCCTCATTGCGCGAACCGTCCTCGTGATGCCCTTCCTTGAGCAGCACCAATTCCTTGACGATCGTTGTGCCTTCGGGGAACTCGCCGGTCCGCAGATACTCGGCGAAGGCGCCGGGTTCGATATAGACATGGTGGAACTCGGGAAAACCGGCCGCGCCGTCGTTCAGCCCATTTGGTGTTAAGGGCGCGCCGATAAACACCCATTTGCGGAAACCTTCGGGGATCGACGTTTCGTTCGTGTCCGAGATGACGGCGCCCGCCACTTCATTCATTTGAGCCGACGCTTTATCGAGCTGGGTGGTGAGCGCGAAGGCGGCGGTTATTCCGGTCGCGATAACCAATGCCGCGGTGCCGAGTTTGCGTGTCGCGAGTCGTCTAACGCTCATGTCGCTTCTCCTTAGGAGTTGGTGGGATCACCTGGAGGTCAGTCCTGTCTTTTCCAGTTCGGGTTCCTTGGAACGAAACAGAACTGTATCGTTGCGAATGAAGTAAACAGATCTGTATCGTTTGTCAACGCGCGGTCGTTCACAAGAAAGCGACGATGAATGTCAATGGTTTAGGAGGTCTCGCCACGCAACTCGCCTTGCGCGGAATGGGCGGAAAACTATATGAAACAGCTTCGTAGTCTTAAAGCTGAGGCGGCGGCATGAAGCGGGCCGAAAAACGTGATCATCTGATCGACGTCGCGCGCGAACTTTTCAATCGGCACGGCTATCACGCCGCGGGCGTCGACCGGGTCATCGCCGAGTCCGGCATCGCCAAGACGACGCTCTATCGGCACTTCCGGTCGAAAGAGGATCTGATTGTCGCGGCGTTGCGGCGGGAAGACGAGCTTGTCCGCGAAAACATGCGTCGGGCCGTTGAAGAACGCGCCGCGGATCCACGCGACCGCCTGCTGGCCACTTTTGACTTTCTGGAGTCTTGGTTTACCTCAAGCTCATTTTTCGGCTGCCCATTCATGGGGGCCGCCGGCGAATACGGCGATCCGAAAAATGCGGTGTTCCAGGAATCGGCAATGCACAAGCGCCTGATGCTCGCTTATTTCGAGGAGTTGGCGCGTGCCGCGCAGCTTGAGAATCCAAAATGGATTGCCGAGCAGATCAACTATCTGCACGAGGGCGCCACGGCGGTCGCGCACCTCACGCGAGACGCCAACGAAGCGCGTAAAGCGAAAGAGATCGCCAGTAAGCTGATTGGGGCCGCGACCGAATAACGCGACGATGCTCTTTCGTTAAGCCGGGCAGTGCGCACTGGCGGGTAGGTGCGCGAGGCCCCAGCCGAACACCGGGTCATGGCCGGTTTCGCCCAAATCATCGGCCGCGCTACGCAGCGTCGCATAGAGTGCCTCGGGCGCGGCGTCGGGTTGCGCCGTGCGCAGCGCCCCGATCATGACCGACACGAACGGCGTCGCGACCGAAGTCCCGGATTGAAACGTACCGCCGGCGCCCGGCGCTGCGGTCCACACATCGACCCCTGGCGCGGCGACGTCGATATACGCGCCGTGCGTCGCGTGGCGATAGGCGCGCAAACGCTGGTCGGGCGCGGTCACCGCCAATACTTCCGGGCTGGCCGCTGGAAATGCGGCTGGTCCGCCGCGTCCGGTGTTGCCCGCCGCCGCCACCATGGCCAAACCATTCTCGCCAGCCAATGAGATGCCACGCCGTAGGACCGCATTATCCGGGCCCGCGATACTGAGGTTGACGACGTCGACTTGTTCGCTGCCGAGCCAATCGATGGCGAGCAAGGTATCTTCGACGGACGCGCTCAATCCGCCATCGGATTCCTGGGAGAAAATCCCCGCGGAATAGAGGACCGCGCCCGGCGCCATGCCCTCGATCGCGAGGTCCGGCGCTTGCCCGACGAGCAGTGCCGCGATCGCGGTGCCATGCCCCAAAAGAGAGGGATCGTTGCTGGGCTCGACCAGCCACTTTTGCATGATTTCGTGTCCGGCAAAGGCCGGATGATCGAGATCGACGCCGGAATCGACCATGCCGAGGCGTGTGGGCGACGTGCACGCCGCGTCGCGCCCCGCCCAGCCCACCATGTGCCGAGCATAGGCGCGCGGATCGCTCGCGTCATCGGCTTCGGCGGGGCTTAGCCTCGCGTTCGGTGCAATCACCAGGCCGGGAAACAAATCCGGCAGATCACCCAGCAAGGCACCTTGATTGCTGTCATCGGGGAGAATGAACGAGACGAGCGCGCCGCCGAGATAGGGCAGGGTCGATAGCGCGCCCTCTAAACCGCGCTGGCGCAGCACGGCGATCAGCGAGGCCGCTTGGGGTGTCGTCGGTACCAGTGCGACAAAAGCGCGCAGGCCGATCGGGTCTGGCGTCAGAACATTATCGGGCCGGACTTCCGGGATGGTCACACGCGGCATCTGCGGCGTGATGCGAACCGGTGGCGGGGTGGCGACCGGCGGCGGCGCGACGCGCACCGGGGCCGGACGAACGGTGGGCGGCCCTCCCGGCCGCGCAGGTTGCGCCCAAGCGGCGGCCGTCGTGACCAAACCGATCAGGACGGCAAGACAGACGGCGCCGAGACGCGTCATGGCGCGGGTGTCTCGAGTTCCGCGTGGCTGACCAAGTTGGCCTGCGCGTTCAGTTCCGCCACCAAAGTGGCGAGCGATTCCGCCGAATGCTCGTCGGACGCAGGTGCGAGGCGATAGACTCCAATCGCGCTCGGGCCGTCGACGATCACTAGGTCGAGATCCAACAACAGATTGCGGATCGCCGCTTCCTGCGCTTCGCCGACAAATGTCGCTTGGATTACGGGACCGTCGATACCCGGGCCCGTCGCTGTCGTGATCGGTGCGTCGTCGCCAAGACGGTCGACCAAGAACGCGGCTTGCACCGCGAC